>JAUQYT010000287.1 GCA_030587605.1 Candidatus Njordarchaeum guaymasense | reverse complement strand
TTGGCGAGAATGCATAGTGGGGCCCACGGAAAATCGGAGTCGAAGAGACCCATAAGGAGCAAGGCTCCAGAGTGGGTTAAAACTAGACCGGAAGAAATCTCCGACAAGGTTGTCGAGCTAGCTAGGAAAGGCGTCTCGCAATCAATGATAGGAATGAGCCTAAGAGACCAATATGGCATCCCTCTTGTAAAGCAGGCTGCCGGCAAGAAAATCGCCCAGATACTCAAGGAGCATCAAGTTGCCCCGCCGCTTCCTCAGGATCTACTTGACTTGGTGAGGAGGGCAGTAGACCTCAGGAGGCATCTGGAAAACAACAAGAAAGATCTGCACGCTAAACAAGGTTTAGTGAGGATCGAAAGTAAGATTCACCGCTTATCAGACTACTACATTAGACAAGGAGTACTGCCAAAAGATTGGAAGTACGTTCCTGAGAAGATGGTTCTGATAGTGAGGTAGGCAAGTAGCCCCTGTCTCTCCCTCTTAGTCCTCTAGGGTGACTCGAGGACTTTTGAGAACAGTGTTGGAAACCATCACACACAGGGAAGTATAAATCGCCTTCGTGAGACTCTAGTACGCGTCAAAGCCGATGCAGATGGTGATGCAAGAACAGCCAGCGGTGAAGCTAATGGGACAACAACAGGGATACAAGGGGTTTATGGAGAAAGTAAGTGAAGCAGCCTTAGGACTGGCAAATGAGCTTGAGGCACACGCCAAGATACGCGTGGTATCACATCTCGATGCAGACGGTTTATCGGCTGCTGGGATTATCTGCTCGGCATTACATAGATCCAGGGCGAGGTTTCACTTAAGGGTTCTACGGCAGTTAAGGAAAAGAAGAATTGAGGAATTAGCTGGAGAGGGAGGAGACGTTTTTGTCTTTGTTGATTCTGGAAGCGGGCAGGTTGACTACATAACTGAATGTATGACCAAGTCAAGAGTATTCATATTTGATCACCATCCTCCGATGGGAATTGGTTCTCCCTCATTTGTGCATGTGAACCCGCACTTCTACGGGATTGATGGAGCGAATGATGCAAGCGCTGCCAGTGTAGCCTACTTCGTTGCTAAGGCTATGGACCCCTGTAATGTTGATTTGTCTGCTCTTGCCGTAGTCGGCGCCATTGGTGACCAACAGGATAAGGGTGAACAACGATCATTAACTGGTCTGAATGCCGAGATAGTTACAGATGGAGAGAAGGCATCAGTGATGGAGGCAACCAAGGATATTAGACTGTTTGGAAGGGAAACCCGCCCGATACACCTCACATTGGAGTATACAACCGAACCCTATATTCCAAGTTTAACTGGTAACGGAGACGCTTGCGCGAAACTTCTTCTGAATCTTGGAATTCCCTTAAAGATGGGGGACGATTGGAAAACACTCTCGTCACTAACGCAAGAAGAGAAAACTAAACTCGTATCAGAACTCGTAAGAAGAATGATCGCAAGAGGAATGGATTCAAAGGATGCTGAAAGCATAATCGGAACAGTTTACACCATTACTAAGGATCAAAAGGGCACGCCACTACGTGACGTTCGGGAATACTCATCCCTGCTGAATGCTTGTGGTAGAATGGGTTTCCCTGGTTTGGGAGTAGCGATATGCATGGGAGATAGAGGAGAAGCGCTAAAAGAAGCCCAGAATGTTGTATCCCAGTACCGCCGCAAGCTCGCCGAGTACTTAGAGTGCATCGAAAAGCCCAACTTCGTTAAAGAAACCGAACACCTTCAGTACTATCACGGAGAGAACCTGATAGACGACAGGATGATAGGCCCCGTTACATCGATAGCGATATCTTCCCGCCTCTTGAAACCTGACAAGCCTGTTGCGGCACTAGCATATTCAGAAGATAACCTGACTAAGGTTTCCCTCCGTGCAACTGATGAACTAGTGAAGAAGGGACTAGACCTTGGAAGCGCGATAATGGAGGCGATACACGAGATCAATGGAGAAGCGGAGGGAGGAGGACACAACATAGCAGCAGGGGCCTTCATAGCGAAAGGGAATGAAGAAGCGTTCTTGCTCCATCTGGAAGACTCAATCAAAAGACAACTGGAGAACAAACGCGCCTGATTCAGTTTTCTGAGCTTCGGCTCCCCCGCATGATAGGCTTAGTGTCGCAATTAGTAGCCCCAGTTTTTTGTTACGGCTCACCCCAAAAGAGTTAAATCCTTCTCATATCATCATCTTTCAAAAAACCAACAGCAATCTGTATGAACACTTGAAATACTGTACAGCAACAGGAGGATCAGCGAAGTTTGTCAAGCACTTGGAGAACTAAGTCATGGTTTACCGTAGTAGCTCCATCCTATTTCGGAAACGTTGAGATAGGTTTGACTCCGTCAGACTCTGGTGACAAACTCATCGGACGCGTGATTGAAACCTCACTATACGACCTTACAGGCGACTTCTCTTTAGCCCACGTCAAACTGTACTTCCGAATAAAGGAGACCAAAGGAAACAAAGCCATAACAACGTTCAAAGGACATGATTTCGCACGTGATTACCTAAGAAGCCTAGTAAGACGTGGGAGCAGCCGCATAGCCGGCATCTTCGATGCGACATCCAAAGATGGATACACACTGAGAGTCACGACTATTGCATTCTCAGTCGGTAGAGCAAGAACAAGTCAAAAGAAGATTGTGAGAACCATAATGAAGAATATCACGGAGAAAAAGGCAAGGGAACTGAACTTCGAAGACTTCGCCCAAGAAGCAGTGCTTGGCAAGATCGGATCAGAGATATACAACGAAGCAAAAAAGACGCTCCCGCTTCGAAAGTGTGAGATAGTTAAGACAAAATTGCTTAAGGAGCCCGTTGCAGCAGAAGACTAGGATATGCCTCCTGCAATCAAGGTTCTTAGTTTACAGTAATCCTCCTTGATCTTGGGGATCTCCTTTTCAAGAATCTGATTCTTGATCTCATCAGTCGATTTAAGGGGCTGAGGACCCTCTGTAAAGTATCCCCCGGTTATCCCCTGTGTAACGAACCTCGTCAGAAAAATCTCGTCAAAACCTGGCTGGGATATTATGACGCCAGGTATATCCATGACGTAGTCTCGAGCCTTCATTGCCAATCTCAGCACATCAGCAGGATCAACGTACTTGGCAACCTTGCGTGTAGCCCATTCTCCCAGCTCTTTTCCAATAAGTATTCTGTTCCCAAGTTCCATGTGAGAATTGAGTATCTTGAGTCCGTGCTCCTTGGAGAAGGCAAGTTCGTCAGAGCAGGCTTCCTCTAGTTCTTTGAAGGCATCCTTGAACGAGGTGAAGACCTTCACGGCTAGGATTCCTCTTTGATATTCCTGAACAGGCAAGGGTTCATCTATGATTGAAAACGGTATTTCTGCAACATGCTCATTCAAAACTAGATCGGCTTCGCCTTCGTATTCCTTCTTGGCAGAACTAATGAGGTCTAGGAGGTGACGTGATAATGCTACTCCAGTTATCTCCTTCTTGTCTGCTACTAATCCACCTCTTACCCGGAATGTGTTGTGGAAAACACCTGGACCAACGAGGAGTAAATGAGCGTTCTCAGCCGAATCCCCAACTACGTGAATAGAACTTACTAGTTGTATAACCCAATTCCTTGTAATACTATCTACTTCAGTTCCACGATACAGCCATTTGCGGTCATTCAGTTCCATAAGGTCATTCCAATCCTTGATAAGAAACATTAGGTTTACATATTTAGAAAAGGAGCCTTTGGCAATCATTTCACTCAGTAGCCCATTGGAAACAAAAGTAACCATTTCCTAACCCCCAATAACTCTCCTCCCATGCAATCAGCAACATTAAATGCTCTTATCTTCGCTGGGTGATTGTTAAAGGACAGAAATTCACTGAAAGATTTAAGTCTTCCTTTTAGTTGTTAGTTAGGAGCCAACTTTTATTCCGCGAAGCTTGTCACAAGATCTGTCGTTCGTGACTTAGCATCGTGATCCCCTCTATTGCGTGTGTGGATGATTTGCCAAAAGTACTTGAGACTAACATAGTTAAGAAGGACCACAGAAAAGTGAGGACCAAGGTGGCGATCTGCTACCCCGGACCTTACAGGGTCGGGATGTCGTGCTTAGCGATCCACCTAATCTACGACATGCTCAACTCAATCAAGGATGTTGCATGTGAAAGGGCATTCTTTCCTTCCGACCCGACTGCTGAAGTAAACACACTTGAATCTAGCATGCCGTTAAACAAGATGGACATTATAGGCTTCTCACTTCAATATGAGACTGACTTCATCAATGTTCTAAGAATGCTTATCAACTCAAGTATTCCGCTTCGATCAAAGAATAGAAAGGATGAGGATCCACTCGTTATAGCCGGGGGACCATGTGCGACAGGGAACCCTGAGCCACTGTCAGACTTCGTTGATCTGTTTGTCGTAGGAGACGCTGAACCCGTTCTTCCTAGGCTGATAGACTTAATAGCTGAAACTAGGAGACCAAGAGCTCACTTGGATGAGTTCTTGGATGTGGAGGGTTTGTATATACCCTCCCTAAATCAAGGCTCAGTTGAACGAGTGTGGGTGAAAGATCTCAGCGCAGCCTCCCACCCGATAAAACAGATAATTCCGCATGTAACTGGAAAAAGAGAGCTTTCTCCTGTATTTGGGGAAACCTTCCTGGTGGATGCTACGAGAGGTTGCGGTCATGGCTGCAGATTCTGCTACGTTGGCTATATTGGGAGGCCATATAGGGAAAGGACGAAGAGCAGACTAGAAGAAATAATCGAGGAAGGCACTAAGCAAACTGGTGTTGATAAGGTTTCGTTGGTTGGCTCCGGCCTTTCAGATCACTCTCATCTTGTAGACGTGTGCCACCGGATTGTTGGCGATGCTGGTTTGAAGCTTTCGCTCTCGTCTCTCCGTGCTGACTCAACTTCAATCGAGTTGCTAAGGATCCTCGCTGATGGCGGAGAAAGAACTCTGACAATAGCACCGGAAACTGGTTCGCAATCTCTTAGAGACTCCTTGAACAAGAAGATCACGAACGACGACATAATCCAAGCTGCAGAAAATGCACTCGAAGCCGGACTCAGAAATGTGAAACTGTATTTCATGATAGGGTTACCCGGAGAAAAAGACGAAGACATTCAAGGCATACTCAAGTTAGTCAAACGAATCGGAAAAATCGGTTTTCAATCGAGATCTATTAGGTTGAGTATTGCCCCCTTCGTACCAAAGCCACATACACCGTTTCAGTGGTTCCCATTTGCGCCTCAAAGTGAGCTAGATGCGAAGCTCGGAATGATCCGTTCTAGTTTAGGTGCAGATGCGAAAGTCGATGTGGAGTCGCTTGATCTAAGATGGGCTAAAGTACAAGCAATCCTATCGATGGCCGACCGAAGAGCAGGCGAAGTACTAGAGTATGTGGCAAGAGCAGGTGGAACCTTGGGCGCCTGGAGACGGGCAATAAGCGAATACGGAAATATGGCATCCTTCTTTGAATCCTGGAAGGCTTCTGAAAGTGTGCTACCGTGGGATAAGATCCACGTGGGAGTAAACAAGGAGTTCTTGAAGACCGAGATGAAAAAGGCGCTCATTGGTGAGAAATCCCCTTCATGTTTGACGGTATGTTCAGAATGCGGTGCATGCTAGAAGCTTATTGGTTTGCCGCATAACTGAATAGAAAAATAGATTAGATGAGCCACTACTAGTCTCATTATGCAGAAGTGAGAAGAATGGAGTACGACAGAGAGGAGTTCAAGAGGAAGTTCCCTCATTTGCACAAGGAGCTTGAAGAGGTAGAAGAAGAAGCTTTAACGCAAGCTGAACTCCAAGATGCTAACCGGGACTCGCTTAGCGGGCATATAACAGATGTCATATCATACATTAGACGAGCTCGTACTGACAGTGAGGCAGTGGAGATCGTGAATTATCTAGGGAAAAGAGGAGAAATATCGGAGGAACACAGTCGTGCTCTATTGAAGCAAATCCAAGAAGAAGGCGTGAGATCATTTGGTAGCCTTAGGACATGGGGTCACTATGAGAAAGAGCTTAGGAAGGAGCAGATAATATGCGGCGATGACGAAGAAGAGGATGGCGACGAGGGGTTCGATTGAAGGTCTCTTACATTCAGTTTGTATGATAGCTTTTCTTTTCGAGGGGCTGTGAGCTTGAGGAAGAGGGTATCTGGAGGTTTGTTGATGTGGCTGGGATTGGGATAGTCGGAAAGCCGTCCTCTGGAAAAACAACTTTCACAAACGCGGCTTGCTTGACTTCCTACAAAGTAACAGGCATCCCATTCACCACGATAGCGCCCCAATTTGGGGTCACTTATGTTCGAGTCAACTGCGTCTGCAAGGAACTTGGCGTGAAGGATGATCCAAGGAACTCGAGATGTGTGGACGGAGTGAGATACGTACCCATAAAGTTGGTTGACGTAGCTGGATTAATACCTGGCAGCCACAAAGGCAAAGGACTTGGAAACCAATTCTTGACAGATATGGCTGAGCAGGCCTCTGCACTGATACATGTCATTGACGCTTCTGGCTCTCGCGACTCGGAAGGAAAAATGATGGGTCCTGGGACACATGACCCCTTGGAAGATGTCAAGTTCCTTGAGCGAGAACTGGATTTGTGGTTCCTTGAGATTATAAAAAGAGATTGGGCAAGGATCGCGACAAGGGCTGAAACTGAGAAAAAGTCGCTTACCGGTCTTCTGTTAGACAAACTCTCTGGTTTAGGTGTTACAGGGTTAAATGTTTCTGCGGCTATTGCAAAGTCTGGATTGAAGTCGGATAAACCGAAGGGTTGGAATGAAGAAGAACTCCAGGGTTTTGCTTCAACCTTGAGGAAGGTCTCCAAGCCAATGCTTATAGCTGCGAACAAAATTGACTTGGAGCCCGCTAGCTCGAATTTCCAGCATATGAAGGATACCTTGAAAGACGATATAGTGATCCCAGTATGCAGTCTTGGAGAGTACGCTCTTAGGAAGCTTGCTGATGACGGGGTCATAGCTTATAATCCAGGTGATCGAGACTTTAGTATCCTAAAGCCTGAGAAACTCTCAGACAAGGACAAGGAATCTCTCGTGAGGTTGAAGAGAGAGGTTCTCGACAAGTATGGTTCAACTGGTGTTCAGGAGACAATTGACAAAGCGGTTTTCGGATTACTGAACATGATCTATGTCTTTCCCGTTGAGGATCCAAACAGTTATGCTGATCACGAAGGGAGAGTGTTACCGGACGTGTTCCTAGTGCCACGGGGAACCACTCCCAAAGAATTGGCTTATATAGTCCATACTGAGCTTGGGGAGACTTATGTTAGCGCAGTTGACGCTAAACGAAAGCAGAGAATAAGAGAAGATTGCGAATTAAAAAGCGGTGACGTGATAAAAATCGTAGCTACAGCGGCCAAGAAATAACGATTGTAGACAGGACGATGTAACTTGAGGTTAAGCTTTATTAGGGGTTGCTGCGAGAGTTCACACTCGGATTAATAGAATGGAGGAAGGATCCAATGAAAATTGTTGTTATTGGTGCGGGAGCTGCAGGAACTAGCGCGGCACTTGAGGCTAGGAAGTTCAGCAGAGATTCAGAGGTCACCGTGGTAAACAGTGAAGGATTCCCAGAGTATTCTCGTTGTGGCTTACCATATGCCGTCTCTGGGGAAATTCCGAAATTCGAGAACTTGATCCTTCACGATGAAGGTTGGTATGATAAATTCGGCAAAGTGAAGCTGATGCTCAAAACAGAAGTAACTGAAATCGTGCCTGCCTCGAATGTGCTAAAAGTCAAACATGAGGACGGCTCAGCGGAAGAGTTACAATATGACTCCCTTATAATAGCGACTGGCTCTAAGCCCAGTACGCCACCCATTCAAGGATTACAGAAGAAGGGAGTGTTCACCCTAAGGACGATTGGCGACGGGAAGAATATAATGAGTGCTGGAGGGCACGGGAAACGCGCTGTAGTGGTTGGAGCGGGGTTAATAGGTTTGGAGCTTGCCGAGGCACTGCATGCGAGAGGCGCGAAGGTGACTGTAATAGAATTTCTTCCCAATGTGCTCCTAGCCATGGTAGACGACGACATTGCTGAAGTGGTAAAGAAGAAGATTGAGGAAGAAAGCGTGAAACTAATCCTGAACACAAAGGTCGACGAAGTAATCGGAAAAGACAAGGTTGAGGGAGTCATAGCAACAAACATGAAGAGTAACGAGAAGATAACTGTGGAGGCTGACATACTCGTGCTTGCGGCAGGCATAAAGCCAGACACCGCTCTTGTTGAGAAAGCGGGCATAGCGCTTGGTCCGGCGAAAGCGATCAAAGTCGACGAGCATATGAGGACTAGCGTTGAGAATGTCTACGCTGCAGGTGAGTGTACAGAGTATCCTGATTTTGTCACGGGAGCGTCAACGAGAGTAGGATTGGGAACAATTGCCGTCAGGCAGGGCAAAGTCGCCGGTATCAATGCTGCTGGGGGGGATGTGGCATTAGAACATCTTCTGAACACAAGGGTGACCAAGCTTTTCGGGGTTGAAGTTGCTGGCGTAGGACCCTGCAGCGATGTTGCCACCAAGGCAGGAATGAAGCTAATCACAGGCAAGTTCCGAGGGTCAACTCTTCCAGAGTATATGCCTGGTGGGAAGGAGATAGTTGTTAAAGTCTTAGCAAACGAAGACGGCAAAATCGTTGGAGCCCAAATTGTCGGTGAAGAACAGGTTGCTCAGAGAATAAACGTTTTTGCGGCAGCGGTTCTGAAAGGCATGAGCGTCGAGGAATTCTCGATGCTCGAGACTTGTTATGCTCCCCCGATCGCACCCACGTGGGATTCGATAACTATAGCGGCCGAAGCAGCAATGAAGAAACTGAGAAGAAGATAGAAACGTCACCTTCGGCTGGCTACTCTCTTTTTGAAAATGTCGATTATTTTTGTTGAGATTATGTCCCCTGCCAGGTCCTGAGCTTCAGTTGTCTGTGCACCTATGTGAGGCGTACTGACGACATTTTGGAACTTCATTAGATCGAGATTCTTAGGAGGTTCCGTCTCGAAGACATCTAACCCTGCGCCGCCCAGCTTTCCCTCCTTGAGTGCTTTGAGGAGCGCTGATTCGTCTACTATGCCACCTCTCGAAGCGTTAATTATTATAGCACTCTTCTTCATCAAAGCGAATTCCCTTTCTCCAAACATGTTTCGTGTTTCTGGCAATAGCGGAACATGAATAGTGATAATATCTGAAGTTTTCAGCAGCTCTTCAAAACCTTTTCGACTGGTTGCAACGGTTTCAGCACCCATCTCCTTGGCACCTGCGTATGAAGAAGACGCAACATCGTACGTCGATACTTTCATCTCGAATGAGAGTGCTCTCTTCGCAACCTCTCTTCCTATCCTTCCGAACCCCACAATCCCCAAACGCCTTCCTCTTAGCTCAAAGCCCGTGAGTGTATGCTTTAGCCATTTACCTTCTTTCATAGCCGCATCGGCAGTACTGATGCTGCGTGCTAGGGACAACATTAGACCAAAAACCAGTTCTGCAACTGAAACCGAGGGTGCTTCCGCAGCATTTATGACAGTTATGTTTCTGTTCTTGGCTGCGTTTACATCAATATTGTCTAGACCTACACCAGCTCGCGCTATAACCTTCAGCTTCGTTCCGGCCTGTATGACTTCCGCGGTTACTTTTGTCCGCGATCTTACTATCAGAACATCGAAGTCTTTAACCGTATTTAGAAGCCCGGCCGGATCAAGCTCGTTTACAGTTACCTCGAAACCTTCATCCTTCAGTCTTGCTGTTGCCGCCTTACTTATAGGATCCGTGATAAGAATACTTACTGTACTCTTCAACACCAACACCTATGAATTGAGCCCTGACTGTGTTTGTACCTATTACTCTAGAATCTATTTATAATAGGTTTGGGTGAATGAGAGAAAACCTTAATAATGTTTCACAATAGTAACCTATACATCACGTTGTCGCCAAGTCGACGAAGTGTTTTTTACTTAAGTTCTCAATGATTTGTCAAAGTACGGATCAAGCAGAGCATCAGTTCACACAGAGATGGAGTGCATTGACCTCAATATATGACCACATCGATAAGCTGTGGAGAGAACGTGAAACTAACCCTGAGTACAGACGCTTAATGTGGGAACGCCTGATAAAGTGGAGACGTGAACCCACGGTCACGCGGGCCGAGAGACCAACGAGAATTGACCGTGCTAGAAGACTAGGATACAAAGCCAAGCAGGGCTATGTGATAGCCCGGGCCAGGATCAGGAGAGGATCACTGAATAGAATCAGGCCTGTTGCTGGGCGAAGACCAACGAAGCTCGGCGTCAACAAGATCACGCTGAGCAGGAGTTCACGATGGGTTGCAGAAGAAAAGGCTGCCAGAAGATTTCCAAACCTTGCCGTATTGAACTCATACTACGTGGCAAGAGATGGAAAATACAAGTGGTATGAAGTAGTCCTGGTTGATCCCCATCACCCCTCAATCGTGAGCGATCCCAATATCAACTGGATATGTAATCCCATAAATCGCAGAAGAGTGTTCAGGGGACTGACGAGCGCTGGAAGGAAGTCGAGGGGCTTAAGAAGAAAAGGCAGAGGTGCCGAGAAAGCAAGACCTTCGCTACTTGCGCATGGGCACCGCTTGAAGTAATGGTAGACTCCTATTGTCACGCTGCAATTCTGACTTTTTCAATGGAATCTAAATTCTGTGAAGAGGAGTAATAGATAGCATTGGGCGACACATACGTGACAGAAATAAGCATGGAAGTCTTCAGCCATGCCACTGAGGAGCCAGGCAAAGTCTTAAAGGCGCTATTCTCACTGATACCTGCGCACTTCAGAAGTAAAGTCGAAGTGAAGGAAGAGGCGGTCAGGGGATACTTTAAGAACCCGATAATCATCTACCGCGCAAAGTTATCTAATAGACAAGAAGTCGAAGACACGTTCTCATTGCTAGTCCAAGAGGTTTCTGACGACGACAAGACCCGTCTCGGGACGGAAATCGAGCGCAGAATTGATGATTCAGGCAAGCTCTATCTTAGATTTGACAAGCAAGCGGCGTACAGAGGAGCAATGTCAGTGCGACAAGATGATGATACGATTAAACTAGTGTTGCGCTTCTCCGGTTACACTTCCAAGAGAGACAGAATAAGGGATGCCTGCAAGGAAATGGGGTTAATTCACTGAGCTAACTTCACCGATACGATAATCTCTGGCTCATGCCTCAACACAACCTTTTGCGTGCTGAATCCTTCGCCGAGTCGATATCCCAGGCAATTGCCTTCCCCTAGAAACAGGCCCAAGGAATCATATGTGAAAAATGAGGAGTGGAAGAACAATGAAACGGACAAGGCGCAGGTACATTGCATTCGAAGTGAGCAAAACTTCCCCGGTTGATGACAGCAAATCGTCACTTATTAAAGCCATATTAAACAGGTTAAGGGAAAGGTCAACTGCTGAGGAGCATCTTAGAGCTAAGTTTCATGTCATCGAGTATGATGCAGCAAGATCAAAAGGAATCATAAGGATAGTCCCTCACAGCGCTGTTGAGGAGATGAAAAAGCTAATTCTATCCGTAGACGAAATCTCTGGATATCACGTTGAGACACATATCTTGGGAACCAGCGGAACTCTCAGGGCAACCAGAAGAAAATACATGAAGTATCAGAAACGACAACCCGAAAGAGATAAGTAATCAACTAAGTACTCTTATAACCGAGGGATGATCCCGCCGCTCCAGTCTGAGCATCCAAGCAATGATGCACTCGCGACGAAGTGACCTCTCCTTCATCATGCCTTTTTCTAGAAGAAATGTCGAGCCCACAGATCATTCTCCACATGCAAGGAGAGCTATACGGTTCACCCAACTTCGAGTCCCACTTTTGTCACTCTCCCATTAAGCCATCTGTATGCGGCCACGCCTGTAATTTCAGTGCGCGAGATCCCGAAGATTACCCAGACTACTGGATTGAGCTTCATGTAAACGTAGTCTATGCTTGAGGGATGGGGGTTCATATGATGAGAATGGTAAATTCCTACCATCTCTAACCCTAGGGATTCAGCTCTAATTAGATTCCTGAATAACTCCTCGGGGTCTACGGTAAACATGTTTTCAGAGCTGGTAATGTTACGCATAGGCTTGACTTCCTGTACCAAAGCTGTGTCTTTGTGGATTCTCCCCAGGAGAATTCCACAGGCTTCTTCTGGGATGTTACTCTTAACATGACCTGTCATGGCATCATATTGTGCCCTATTCAACTTGATTCGTTTCATGTTGTCATTAGTCAAGTGAGCCATCCCCGTCTAGTAATTAATCAATTAGAAAGATTTATCTCATTGTAGAGGTGACAGAAAAGGCATCTTCTTGAACACTCGTTTGTCAAGTGTAAAACAACTGGTAACGCGTGGTCCAAATGAGCAAAGGTGGTTATGCTGATACTGAGCGAAGGCTCATGATAAGAAGCATTGCGCTCTGTACTACCATTGCGGTCGTAGCAGTCCTCATTGTAATATATCTTAGGTTAACTTCTGTATGGGAAACTACTTTCAGGTCCCAGCCCGTATTGATGATCTTGCCAATGATTCTTCTCGCAGTGTTCTATGCAGCAATCTTGATTTCCGTTGCTAATCGAAGGGAGATGGGAAGGGGTGTTTCGGGTTGGTTCGATGTGTTGAGCCTAATGGTTGTCGAAGGGATCTTTGCTTTCCTGATTTTCGGAGACTTCTTATATGTTTCGTTAGTTATTCTTCTCTGCTCTGCATTTGTATTATACGTTCACCTTGCCCAGCGTTCATGAATAGTTTTATGTGTTTAAGCTCAATTAGGGGACTTAAAATCATCGATGTTGTGAGGAGAAGCGAGGAGGGAAAGAGATAAAAATAATGGTTGGTTTCTTTCCTTTCTGCATGGCAATCTGTTTAATGAATTGAATTCCGCTCGAATAACTCACTAGGGTTAATTGTTTAGGAGGATAGTTGTCTTTGTTTGCTCCGCCGGGTACTGGTTATGACCGTGCCATTACGGTGTTCAGTCCAGATGGGAGACTGTTTCAAGTTGAGTACGCTCTAGAGGCCGTACGACGTGGAACTACGGCGATTGGCATAAAGAGCAGTGAAGGAGTAGTGCTGGCTGTTGAGAAAAGGGTATTGAGTATCCAGGAACCTGAAAGCGTTGAGAAAGTGTTCATGGTCGATGATCATGTTGGGGCAGCGATAGCTGGTTTGACTGCAGACGCACGGGTTCTTGTGGATCAAGCTAGAACGAGCGCTCAGATTAACAGACTTACATATGACGAACCCATCGGAATTGAGGCGCTGACAAGGCAAATCGGCGATCTGAAGCAGTGGTGCACTCAACACGCGGGAATACGTCCTTTTGGTGTTTCCCTTTTGATTGCTGGGGTAGACCGTTTAGGAACCCACTTGTACATGACTGACCCAAGTGGAACATACTGGAGCTATAAAGCGGGGGCAATAGGAGCAGGTGGACAAGGAGCAAAGGAAATCCTACAGAAGGAATACAGAGATGACATTGCACTCGAAGAATGCATCACACTAGCACTGAAAATCCTTTCACACATCATTGAGGAAGAGTTTGATCCTTCCAAGGTTGAGGTTGCGGTAATAAAGAAAGAGAATAAGAAACTTGAGTACCTTTCACCAGATGAGCTCAAGAGCTACATGGAGAAAGTGAAGAAGTAAGCTGCGCGGTAAGTACTCTAGTTTTATCGATAACTTCAATGGACGGTAGTTACTTTGGGTACGGCGATTCGGGGAGAGAAGTGGGTTGACCTTGGGAACGCCGTGATAGCACGACTAGAAGCCAAGGGCAACAGGTTCGAAGTCTTGGTCGACCCGGACAATGCGTTGGCTTACAAGAAAAGTGGAAACATTGACATAAGAGATGTTCTGGTTGGCTATGTCATATTTGAAGATGCCCATAGAGGTAAAAAAGCTCCTGAAGAGAGGTTGAAAGCTACTTTCGAGACTGATGACGTGTTCAAGATCGCATCCATCATCATCAAAGATGGTGAGGTTCAGCTTACTTCTGAGCAGAGAAGAAAGATGATCGAGGAGAAAAGGAAAAGGATAATCGACATCCTAGTCAGGAATTGCATGAATCCACAGACTGGTCTTCCACACCCTCCTGCAAGGATCGAAGCTGCAATTGAGCAAGCTAAGGTTTCCATCAACCCATTTAGAGATGCGAAAGAACAAGCGAAGGAGATAGTTGAAGCACTAAAACCGATCTTGCCGATAAGGATGGAAACAACGAGAATAGCCGTCAAGATTCCAGCGCCCTACTCTGCTAAGGCGTATAGTGCTGTCGAAAGATTCGGAACAATATCCCAAGACGAGTGGGGGAAAGACGGATCATGGATTTGTGTGGTTGAAATACCTGCAGGGCTACGTATAGAGTTCATGGAGCGGGTGAACGAATTCACTAAAGGAAAGGCACAAGTCAAGACGTTGTAAATTGTTTGTTGTCAAAATACTAGTTGGTAAACAGAAGGGAGGTTGATTGTGTGAGTGTTAGTTTTCAGAAACACCAGATAGTCGTACCGGGCGAGTTGCTGGCCGAAGGAAAGAAATTCAGAATCGGAACAGGTTCATTTTGGGAAGGAGACAGGATTTTTGCTTCGATAGTTGGACTCGCCGAGGTAAGTGGGGATTTGATCCAGGTAGTGCCCCTCGAGGGCTGTTATGTCCCAAAGAGTGGTGACGATGTGATAGGAAAGGTGGTCAACATTACGTTATCGTCATGGAGACTCGACATCAAATCACCCTATAATGCAACCTTACAAGCGTCTAACTTCCTCAAGAGGAGAACAGATGTTGTAATGGACGATCTGAGGAGGTATCTAGACGTTGGGGACGCTGTTTTCGCGAAGGTCATCGAATTTGACAGGAACAGTGAGCCAAACTTAGATGCTAAAGAAAAGGGTCTAGGAAAATTGAAAGGTGGGACTATAGTTGATGTGTTGCCAGCCAAGATTCCCCGTCTCATAGGTCGAAGAGGATCTATGATAAGCATGATAAAAGAAGAAACAAAGTGTAAGGTACTTGTTGGACAGAATGGAAGAGTTTGGATCTCAGGTGAAAAATTCGAGGTCGAAGACCTTGTCGTGAGAGTCATACGTAGAATTGAACGCGAGGCTCACACTTCGGGTTTGACTGACCGAATAAAGGAAATGATTAGATCTGAAATAGCTAGCAAGGGAGGATTGAGAAGTTGATGAGTTTAATAAAACAATCAATTCCTACAAGACTCATCGATGATAATGGTTTGAGAACAGATGGAAGAAAGTTAGATGAACTCAGACCTGTCAAGCTTGAGATAGGTCTGCTAAAGAGAGCAGACGGCTCTGCTTATATCGAGCAGGGAAAAAACAAGATTCTAGTTGCGGTTTATGGCCCCAGGGAGATACACCCTCGCCATCTCGCGCTTCCAGACAGATGTTTCTTAAGATGCTTGTATCGGATGGCATCTTTTTCAGTTGAAGAAAGAAAAAGTCCAGCACCGGGTCGCCGTGAAATAGAACTATCCAAAGTGATAAGAGAATCTCTTGAACCGGCGATATTTCTTGAGGAATATCCCCGTGCAGGAATAGATGTTTATATCCAGATACTTCAGGCAGATGGCGGAACGAGGTGTGCTAGCATTACCGCTGCATCATTAGCGCTGGCTGACGCAGGTATCCCGATGCGGGATCTGGTTGTCGCTTGCGCGGCCGGTAAAGTGGAAGGTAAGGTAGTCTTGGACATCAACGATGTCGAAGATAAATACGGGAGCGGTGACATGCCTCTTGCCATTATGCCGCGAAAGAATGAGATAACCCTACTTCAACTGGATGGCATCTTCTCGCCGGAGGAATTTGAGAGATCGCTTGAACTAGCGCAACAAGGGTGTCGACAATTATATGAACTCCAGAGAGAGGCAATCAAGGAGAAGTACAAGACGATTCGAGAACAAGTGTCTTCGGACGAAAAAAAGAAAAGTAATGAGGAGAGTGAAAACAGGAATTGATGGAACAAAGAGTCATTTCTGAAATAGAGCGCAACTACGTATTGTCGATCGTCAGCAAAGGCAAAAGAGTCGACAATAGAGGTTTCGAAGACATCAGAGAAGTGAAGATCGAGACTGATGTCATCAAGAAAGCTGAGGGATCTGCCTTGGTTACAATGGGGGACACAAAGGTAATGGTGGGAGTTAAGGTCGACATAGGGGCGCCATTCCCAGATACACCTGACAGAGCAGTACTCACCGTGAATGCCGAGTTTACGGCAGGCGCCTCACCGTTGTTTGAGCCGGGTCCTCCTGATGAGGAGGCAATAGAATTGGCTCGTGTCGTGGACAGAGGCATCAGGGAATCTGAATCAGTGGACTTAAAGAAACTCTGTCTAATACCTGGGAAGAAAGTATGGGTGATATTCGTTGACGTGTATGTGCTAGACCATTCCGGCAACTTGTTTGATGCGTCTGAATTGGGTGCTATGGCTTCTTTACTGACGACCAAGATCCCTAAAGCTGTCGTGGAAGAGGAAGAAGTGAAACTCGAAAGTGAGAAGGAACCATTACCAATGAAGGATGCGTCGGTTTCAGTCACTTTCGCCAAAATAGGCAATCACATACTAGTAGACCCCACCGTAGAAGAAGAAAGTGTCATGGAATGTAGGTTGACACTTGCTACCAATCGAGAAGGACATATCGTTGCAGCGCAGAAGGGTGGCGTAGGGACATTTACTTCACAAGAGATCTTGAAAGCTGTTGAAATAACTGGAAGAAAAGCTGCAAAGTTACGCGACCTGCTACCCAAGCAGCCTGACTAGAATCACTAGACTTTGGATCAGGCAACGGCGATCTCACTAATGCCGAAACCTGTGTAAAAATGGAGATGTGTTATTGAAATGCCACGCACCAAGAAGGTCAAGACATCAGGTAGGTTTGGCTCCAGATACGGGGCTACCATAAGAAAAAGGGTTACAGAAATAGAGAGTGAGCAAAAGACACTTCACAAGTGCCCCAATTGTGATACTCGTGCATTGAAGCGCATCGCAGTAGGCATATGGCAGTGCGGCAAGTGCAAAATGAAGTTTGCCGGAGGAGCATGGAGACCTTTTCCGAGCGCAAAAATCCGATCAGGCACGACACAGGCACACTCAAAATAACGCTGTGACACTTCATTTTGTGAAATGGGGAACTGAAAAGTGATCCTGATCACCACGTCTCGTCGTCCCTCTGCTAGAACCCGTTCGTTGTGCAATGATTTGGCTATTATGATACCTGACTCGACGCGCATAAACAGGGGAAAGATGAACAATGAGAGACTGCTAGCACTTGCTTCGGCAAAAGGCGCAAGAACGTTAGTCGTGATCGACTCTTACATGGGTAATCCAAGTGCAATCAGTTTCACCTCAATTCGGAGAGATCACCATGGTGGCGCCTCATTAAGGCTCCGTATCATGGGGGTTAGACTCCGACGAGAACTCATGAGTGACACCAAAATCTATCGAACCAAGAGGCTCATAGTTCTCAAGGGAGAAGGTGGCGCTGTATTGGAACCGTTCACCAAAATGCTTGCAGAATTCCTTGAAGGAAACCTAATAGAAACAACCGATGATGGAAAACTCCAAGGCAAGTTTGGCAATAGAGGCGTGACACTAAAGGCTGACGAAGGATCTGGAGAAATCGTACTCAAATTCGTTGACACTGAGTCTTCGAGAGAGTATGGTCCCCAGATCAAAATCAAGAGAGAAGATTTTTCACCCAATGACATTGGAGGCTCGTCAGTTGACTAGGTATGCTGGCATAAGGGAAATCGGCGCAGTCATTAGATTAACCGTGGACCCAGAGAGCCAAGAGATGCTGCAACTAGTTCTGAAACCTGAGCTGACCCAGCGAGTCTCGCCTAGATCTTCTGTTAGAGTTGATGGCGCTGGCGGTAAGTTTCAAATCAGAGTCAAAGGAAGGGATTTAAGTAGTTTTAGAGCATCTGTTACCTCAATATTCAGGTTGCTTAATGTAATCATCGAGATGCAAAGGATCGTCGGCGACGAGTCTTCATAAGTAAGGAGGTTTGATGACTTTGAGCCAAGAAATACCCCCCCAATTACAACAGGAATTGGTTATGCGGGAACAAATAAGACAGAAGCTAATTGAGCTGATTGAGCGAAAACAACAATTTGAGATCCTCCTTCGTGAAACTGAGGGAGCACTCTCAGAACTTGAGAAAATAGATGGTGATACTCCCGTCTACAAGAGTGTTGGACCACTTCTCATCAGAGCCGAGAAAGACAAGGTTAAGGAAGAACTTGGGGAGCGCAAGGAAACCCTTGGCATCCAGTTAAAAACACTTGAGAAGCAAGAGGAGAGAACTCGAAAACAACTTGAGGAGAAGGATGCCAAGTTACAGGAAGAACTAAGTAAGCGAGGAGTAGTGCGTGGCTGAAACTGCAGTTCGCATAACAAGACGATAATAAACCAGAAAAGGTTTCCCTATTTTCAGAGGAATGATTATTTTCTTCAATGGATCCTTACGATACTATAGTCATAGTTGCTCCAGATCTCGCTGAGATTTGTTCTTGTCTGGGAGAGGAGGTATTATTCATTAGGCAAAATGATAACAAAGTAAAACTGAGCGAAGGGGATATTGAGAGAATAATCAGAGTAGCTGAGAACGCAACCCGGAGGTATATCAATTCAAAATTACCCAGACACGAAATTGAAGATCTGGACATATCAGTGGAAGTTGAAACTAACGAAGATCTAAAAGTGGACATTGAGGTCGATCTTGATACATTCTCTGACAATGAAAAGTACCAAGAAATAGTTGAACGTGGAGTTGAAGCGGCTCACACCGCTATAAAGGACGAGTTAGATAAAATCGAGAAAAGGTAACTACAGTTCTCACTAATCAACCGGAATAGCTATGCTCTTACCGTTGCTCCATGGATGATGAGAGTATATGAGGTCATGGGAGGAGATCCTGGACTTCTTCAGAGAGAGGAGAATACGTAGTGTGCTGATTGTTTGTCACAGAAATGCTGATCCTGACGCTCTTGGTAGCGCTTACGGATTGAAGAAACTGATCTCAGAGTCATATCCCTTGGCCTCTAGAATCGAAATCATAGCTGAAGACGTTAATGAAGTGTCTGGTCGGATGATGGAAGCTTATCCCGATATCACAGTTCAGGATGATGTCATTAGTGAGCCAGATGCTTTCATCTTGGTAGATGTTAACAACGTTGAACATGTGGGTAAGTTCAGTGAGAAGATCAGGAAGAGTAAAGCGCCTGTCATAATACTTGATCATCATGTTCCCAAGGCGTCAACTAACGAAGAAGTAGCCATCATGCTCATTGACGAAGACTCTTCGTCGACGGCTGAAATTGTCTCTTCAATATACGAGTCTACAGGTAGGAAGCCTTCAAGCGTGGGAGCAACCATCTTGCTGATTGGAATCGTCTATGACTCCAAACGTTTCTCAACCATCAAGAGAGACGCGTTCCATGCGGCGGATTTCCTCATTGACGCCGGTGCGGATTATGAGAGTGTTCTCTCAGTTCTGAGGCATCCAATTGAGAGATCTGAGAAAATAGCTCGCCTGAAGGCAGCGCAGAGAACAAAGATGATGGAAATCGATGGATGGATCATTGTTTCATCGACGGTGAGTTCTTTTGAAGCCAGTGCCTGCAGAGCGCTCATTGATCTCGGAGCAGATGTGGCAATAGTATCCTCTAATAGAAAGGAAGAAAGAAGGGTAAGCGGTAGATGTACAGATGTTTTCCATGAGGAGACAGGAGTGAGCCTAGCCAAAGTAATGGAAAGGGTTGGCCTGGAATTGAAGGGAAGTGGCGGAGGGCACGCAACAGCCGCAACTGTCTCCGGAATTAATGATGTTGACAAAGGAGAGAAGCTAGCGCTAACGTATATTGAGGACGAAATACGCCAAGGAGAAGAAGAACGACGGAAACGAGTCACATAAGCATATTATATCACTTGGATTCAAGTGCCGTTATATTGACATGTTCAATCCATTTGTGAGGTAAGGGTACCTAATGACTGTGCAAGTCACTGTTCGCATGGAGAACTTAACATTCACCTATGCAGGCGCTAGAAAACCTGCGATCAAGAACGTTAATCTTGAGATCATTGAGGGAGACTATGTAGTAGTTACGGGTCCCACCGGATGTGGCAAGACCACTCTTTGCAGATGTTTTAATGGACTCATACCTCATTTCCACCAAGGCCGGATGACAGGCAAAGTAATAGTGAATGGAGCCGATACTTACAAAACAAAGGTTTCGGATCTCTCCCAAACCGTTGGGTTCGTTTTCCAAGATCCCGAAAACCAACTTGTCGCCCTTAACGCTGAGAGGGAACTTGCTTTTGCGCCCGAGAACCTTGGACTCCCTCGCGAGGAAATCAGGGCAAGAGTCGAAGAAGTCATAGAAATGGTTGGAATAGAAGAACTGAGATACAAAGCCCCCTATGAGCTCTCTGGTGGGGAGCAACAGAGAGTTGCAATCGCCGCAGTTCTAACACTGAAACCCAAGATCTTAGTTCTGGATGAGCCGACTTCAAACTTAGATCCCGTTAGCGCTAGAAGGATAGTAACTCTGCTCGGCAAGATAAATCGGGATCACGGGATGACGATTATACTAGTTGAACACAGACTTGATCTCGTGGCCTCATATTCAAACAAGGTTGTTGTAATGAACAATGGCGAGATCGTTGTTGAAGGCGAGCCTCGCTTAGCGCTTTCAAGCGACTATGTTGAGGAACTAGGAGTCGGGATCCCTAAAATCCTGAAACTCTTCAAAGGGCTTCAAATTGGCAGAAGCAAGTATGCTTTTCCACTTACTCCAGAAGAGGCTGTTAACATACTCGCATAATGTGGTGAGATCAGCTTGATAACAGCCGAAGAAATCTGGTTTAAATACCCTGATGGGCCTACCGCTTTGAGGGGGGTTTCCCTAAGAATAAAGGACAGAGAACTAGTCGCTATTATGGGAGAGAATGGCGCTGGTAAGACTACCCTCGTCAAGCATTTCAATGGACTATTGAAACCTCAAGAAGGGAGTGTTACCGTAGAAGGCCTAAACACTCGTGAAGTCTCTGTTGCAGAACTTTCTAGAAAGGTCGGGTATGTGTTCCAGAACGCCGATCAGCAGTTGTTCTCCGGAACCGTCTACTCTGAGGTGGCCTTTGCTCTAAGAAATTTCGGGTACCACGAAAAGGAAACTAGAAGGCGAGTGCAACAAGTACTTCGATTGCTAGACCTGGAGAAATACCGCAATTCTTCACCTTTCTCGTTGAGCGGGGGAGAACGCAAGAGGGTAGCATTGGCTTCGACTCTTTGCTTTGATCCAAGGATCATCGTGTTGGACGAACCTACAATAGGACAAGACGGCTCTCAGAAGAAGAAGTTAGGAGAACTCATCCACTCACTCAACTTCGAAGGAAAAACAGTCATAGTGGTTACTCACGACGTGGAATTCGCAGCCGAGTATGCTCAAAGGATCGTAGCAATGGCTAGGGGCAAGATAATAGCTGATGGCCCCTCAAAGAAAGTCTTCACAAATCCTAGGATCCTAGAAGAATGCGCACTACTCGCCCCGCAAGTCACACAGCTGGCTCAGAGAATCTCCAAGCATGTTAAGGGCTTCCCGACGGAGATCGTAAGCGTAGAGGAAGCCACCTCTGCGATAAGAGAATTTTTAGGGGGGAGAAGATAGCAAAGTGTCAGTACTTCAAGCTTTCAATTTCAGAAGAAAGAACACGGTAGTTCACAGACTTGATCCAAGGACAAAACTCTACCTGGCAATCACGTTGCTCATAGTTAGTTTCATATTTGGGGAAGTGATCCCGCTATCATTAATCTTCCTCTTCCTGTTGCTGGTTCTGGCTAGTGCTAGGTCACTTGGTCAATGGTTTAGAACGATAAGAGGACTGTCATTTCTTCTAATCATTGTGGTCCTTTTTAATGGTATATTTGCTACTCTTGGGTATGCCATAACGATGGTTGTGAGACTCTTAGATATAATGGCGTGTTTCTCGATCTTCTTTCTTACAGTACACCCAGATGATCTCGCACAAGCTTTGATTCAACTTCGTGTACCTTTTGACTTTGCTTTCACTCTCTCAATGTCAACGCGGTATGTTCCAACGCTGGCTCAAGAGGCGCAAACAATTATCGATGCGCAAATGTCTCGAGGGCTAGAACTACAGAAAGGGAACATGATTAAGCGAATAAGAAACTACATCCCTATTCTGATACCGCTAATAATATGCTCGATTCGACGTGCCCTATCGGTGGCGGAAAGTCTAGAGTCTCGAGCATTTGGCTCAACAAAAAAACGAACATACCTGAATGCGCTGAAGATGGCTAAGAAAGACAATTTTGTGATACTCCTAGCAACACTTGCAGTTATGGTAAGCATCTACTATAAGTTCTTTGTAGGACTTCCTTCCTGGCTTACATGGCAGATTCCGCTTTAGTACGGTCAACTAGAACTCAACTCTAACTGAAGCCCCGGTTAAGTGAGTAATGATATAAAACGCGAATCCCTCTCATTGAGTACGTCAGCAGCCAGCAGCTTACTATCTTGGGGCATCATTGTTGAGGAAAAGAATAGGAAGGATGAACCTCCATGAGAATCGTACGCTTATCTTGGGAAGACGTAGAGAAGGCATGTAGAATCGTGTCTACAAGAATACGAATGGATCACTTCAAACCAGAATTGTGCGTAGCGATAAGTAGAGGTGGTTTCCCCCCTGCTAGAATAGTATGTGACCTCCTCGATATCAATAACTTGGCATCAATCAAGATCGAGTACTATTCCAGTGTCAATGAAACCATAGCTGCGCCTAAGCTGGTATATCCCTTAAATGCAGATGTCAAAGGTATGAGAGTCTTGGTAGTCGATGATGTAGCTGACCGTGGCGGCAGCTTGATGTTGGCGAAGAAACATGTCCAAGAGATGGGGGCAAGTGAAACCATGTTGGCAACCCTTCACTACAAGCCGTGGAGCAAGACAAAACCAGACTACTACGCCTTCGAGTATAGGAGCTGGATAATGTACCCTTGGGAAGTAATTGAGACTGCCAGAAAAATCTCTTCGAAACTTCTCCAGCAGGGAAAAGGCCTGAATGAAATAAGGAGAGAGTTGCTACGAACCAAGTTAACAGAGGCTGAAATCCGTCGAGCGCTAAAGAACCAATTTGATGATAGCCCGGATTAATGGAAGAATCTCAGAGGATCATTACCTTGATGTTATTCACAGTTAGTTTGGGACGAGAACAAAGATGGAAGTACCATGTAGGGATACGTGGTTTTAGAGGATGTCCCATAAGAAACGACGTAGAGAAGCTTCTTGATAGAGTGAAAGCTCTTCACAGTGATCAGCCTCCACTAATCGTCCAGCTTTTCGACGCTGACAAAATAGCCACTTACCTACATCTGTTGGCTTGTGTGGTTTATGCGTTGCAAGCCTTCAAGATCTCTA
>JAUQYT010000278.1 GCA_030587605.1 Candidatus Njordarchaeum guaymasense | reverse complement strand
CTGATCATTCTTGGCGTTGCACTAATAGTAATGACAATAGCGCTACCGACAGGTCTCTACGCACAAATCACAAAGATCGCCCACAAATGGCGAATTGGTTGATTATTGAATTACACACTCTAAGCCAATTGCGGGTGTTGCTCACCGCGTAGTCGCTCAGTGAGGATTCCTAAACGAGACCCAAGTAAGCCTTCTTTAAATACTCATCGTCTAGGAGCTCTTTTCCTTTTCCGTCCAGGGTGATACGTCCGTTTTCAAGCACGTAACCCCTATCGGCGATTCCCAGCGCATGGTAAACATTCTGCTCGACTAACAGTATCGACGTCCCCATATCCTGTAGCTTCTTAATAACCTCGAAAACAGTCAGAACCACCCTAGGTGCAAGGCCTAAAGAAGGCTCATCCAACATCAAAAGCTTAGGTCTAGACATCAACGCCCTAGCTATCGCAAGCATTTGTTGCTCTCCCCCGCTCAATGTCGATGCCTTTTGCTTCGTTCTTTCTTTCAATATGGGAAATATCCGACAAACCTCTTCCACAGTGTCATTGGATTTCTCATTGGCTTCCTTTGTATATGCTCCAAGTCTGAGGTTCTCTCGGACCGTCATGTGCGGGAAGAGCTCCCTCCCTTCTGGTACATGAGACAAGCCTAGTTCAACTATCTTATGTGGTGTGAATCTCTCTATTTGTCGTCCTAAGAACTCAATGTTTCCTGAGGCCGGCCGAAGTACCCCAGATATTGTTCTCAGGATTGTAGATTTTCCGGCGCCGTTAGACCCAACGATAACAACGGTCTCTCCTTTTTCAACTATGAAAGAAACTTTCCAAATTGCTTGGAGTTCCGCGTAGAACACATCTATTTCATTCACCCTAAGCATATTTTTCACCGAGGTATGCATCGACAACTCGTTGGTCGCAAGCCACCTCCTTGGGCGTTGCATCCGCAATCTTCTCGCCGTGATGAATAACCATGATCCGTTCAGAAGTTTCCATGATAGCTTTCATCACGTGCTCAACCCAGAAGATTGTGATACCCAAATTGTCCCGTATAGTCCTGACTAACTCATTTGCTTGCAGAACTTCCGTTGGATTCAATCCGCTCGCGTACTCATCCAACAGGAGTATTTTCGGAGTAGAAGCCAATGATCGGGCCAATTCAGTCTTCTTTCTGCCAAATACGTTCAGATTCCTCGTTACAGTGTCTTTCTTGTCCAGCAGTCCTACGAAGTCCAAGTACTGCTTTGCTTCATCTCGCGCTTCGGATACGCTTGCGCTTCTCTCTCTTCCTAGGATTCCTATCACCACGTTCTCCAACACAGTCATACTCAGAAATGGCCTTACGAGTTGGAACACTCTTGCGATCCCTTGCCTAGAGATTTGATGCGTCTTGAGACCGGTGATTTCCTTCCCGCAGAATCTTATCGTCCCGGAAGTGACAGGATACACTCCCGTGACAAGATTGAATATCGTCGTCTTACCGGCGCCATTCGGGCCAATTAGACCTACAATCTCCTTCTCTCTTACAGTAAAGTCAAAACCCTTTACTGCCACGAGTCCTCCAAAAGATTTCGTTAGTCCCCTTCCTTCCAGCACTTGGATGCCTCACATCAATTTTCGATCGAGTCAGCATCAGGATGACTTAAAAGGCTTTCCTTAGTTCCCAACAACACTCTCGATTAAGAAATTAAGTGATGCACAATCGTAGTCAAGATGTCTGAAAAACTTTCGAAAAGTTAGAGTCTTGGGATCGAAATGTCTCCTTACATGTCTGCCTCTTAGAATCCAGCGGGGCCAGCTTAGAGAGAAGGTCGCGTCTATCGCGGCCTATATCTTGCGTTGGCAGTGATCGTCATTATGGTGTTCCTTGTTCTCAGATCTGATCTCAATCATAGATATATCATATACGATGCAAACCCTTTCAGACTAAGATAGCGGACGTTACGAAAACTTAACTAGGTGAAACCACGATTCGTTTGTGACGTGATTATCCCATGTATGGAAAACGTGGAAGAATAGGCCTAATCGTTCCTTCCGCTAATACAGTCATGGAACCGGAATTCCACAAGATGGCTCCACCTAGCGTTACCACATATGCCACAAGGATGTTCATCGCAGAGACTAGGGTGGAAACACTTGTCAAAATGGTGGAAGATGTTGAAAGAGCAGTGAGAGAACTCTCGACAGCATATGTGAATGTGATTCTCTTCGGTTGCACTGCTGGCAGTTTTCTAAGAGGTCACGAATGGGATAAGCAGATCGTAGAGAGAATGGAGAAAGAAGGAAAGACGCCAGCGATAACGACTTCAGGGTCTGTTATCAAGGCACTGGAACAACTTGAAGCGCGAAAGGTCGCCGTCGCGACACCGTACATCGACGAATTGAATTCCCGTGTTAAGGAGTTTCTTGAGAGATCTGGATTTGAGGTTACCAACGTCAAGGGTTTGGGGATTACCAAGAGCATCGAGATAGGAGAACAATATCCAGAGACTTCCTATGAGTTGGCAAAACACGTTTACAAGCCAAGTACCGATACTATTTTCATAAGTTGCACTGACTTCAGGACAATTGAAATAATCGAGAGACTTGAAAGGGACTTGGACGTCAATGTCGTGACGTCCAATCAAGCGTCGTTCTGGCGCGCGCTTGATGTCATGAAGTTCTCGGAGCCAGTAGAAGGGTATGGCAAGCTGTTATCGATGTTGGGCTAAGCCGCCTTCTGCGCGAATAGGAGTATTTTGAGCGTCTTTGAGATTTGATCACCTAGAAGTATCTATGTTATGCTTGGTGAGAGAATCCACCTGGTCACCATTGTACCAGTCAAAGATGCTGACTATGCGAATGTCTATGGCAAAGACGTTTCTGATCGAAAGACGATGGTCAAGAGCGTAAAGATCAAGAGAACGCTCAGGATTAAGGACGCTATAGAAGACCTCTCTTTCGTGAACAGAAGAAGTTTCACTGTAACGGAAGAGCTTCAACCAGTGTTCTCCGAACTAGTAGTACCAGTGCTCTTAGAGGACGCAGTCATTGCTGTCGTGAAAGTAGAGAGCAGTCAGCTGAACGCCTTCACAAATGAAGACCAAGAACTTCTTGAGACGTTGATAATGCCTGCCGCTTCTGCCCTTGGACGTGCTAGATTATGTGCTGGGTTATGCTAAGCTTCAGGACGTGCTTGGCGGTGTCTTATTGAAGTAGACGATTGCATTCGTCTTCACAAAACGGTGCTATTATGTATCTATTAGAGCCTACAACTGATTCCTAGGTGGAGACCAACAGTGCGAGCGGATCCACAAGTTGGCAAACAGGAAGCGTCAGAACATGAGTTTTCTATTGGGGGAGGTTTTCTTGAAGGCATATTCGATCTCCATGTTCACGCTGCTCCGTGCATCTATGAAAGACCTTTCGACGAGATAGATCTGGCGAGAAAGGCTAGGGATTCTGGGTATGGTGGTATACTTTCGAAGTGTCATCACGCAATAAACGCTGACCGGGCTCAACTCGTCGGAAGGATTGTAGACGACATCGAGGTATTTGGCGGAATCGTGTTGAACTATCCTGTAGGAGGTTTGAATCCTTCTGCTGTTGAAGCCGCTCTACAATTTGGGGCAAAAGAAGTCTGGTTCCCAACGATGCATGCAGCTCATCATATCCAGTTCTTTGGAGAACCCGAATGGCCTCTCCTGAAGAGGAGAAAGGATTCGAAGGACAAGGCAAAGGTGAACAAAGGAATATTCGTCATGAACGAAGATGGAGACCTCAAGCCTGAGGTCTATGAGATACTTGACCTAATAGCCGCGTCGGACGCGGTTTTGGGCACTGGTCATTTGTCAAGAGAGGAGGTTTACATGCTGATAAAAGGGGCCCGGGGGAGTGGCGTTAGGAGAGTTCTTGTAACTCATCCGGAAGTATTCCAATGGAGTGTCGAGGATATGGTTAGGATGGCTGACCTTGGGGCGGTGCTGGAATTATGCGTGAATTCGTATCTGACCCAAGCCTACCATGTGTCTATCAAGAGTCTAGTTGAAGTGATTAGAAAAGCTGGCGCTTCAAGGACTGTGATGGCTACCGATCTAGGCCAAGTATACAATCCCCATCCCGTCGACGGCATGCTGCGCTTCATCAACGATATGGTGAGATATGGCATCAGTGAGAAAGAAGTAGCATATATGACAAAGGATCATCCGGCGAAGCTCTTGGGATTGAGCTAGCCCTTAATTTACAAGGGTAGGTTGAACACCCAATCAGGACGCTATCGCCAAGTCTTGGTGCTTAGCAATCAGCAGCTTGTTTCGTACCAGAGCCTGATATTGAACCTGTCGTTCGTACTATTAGCGCGCCAGTCAGTTCCAACAACGTTTCTGTCAAAAGGATTGTTGAGTTTCTCCAGTCCATTCCAGTTGGGGGATATGCTTCAATGACTTGCCGATTAACTCTTTCACACCGAGGTCTCTCTTCCTGTTCAAATAGTTCTTGATTTCGTCGATCATGGTGCGCACCGTCGTTGGACCTTTGCGCATAGCAACGCAGTACACTTCGACGGCACACGCTCCGGCCATCAGATATTCAAGCACGTCCAGTCCTGTTGTGATCCCCCCTGATCCGATCAAGGGTATCTTCACTGACCGTGCTGCGTTGACCACGTTAAGTATGCCAGCTGGTTTCGCAGCAGGCCCAGACACGGTTCCTGGAAACTGCAACGCACCTAGTCGAGGTCTGCCGGTGTCTACGTCTATGAGCATTCCTGAAAATAGGCCAGTGATGACATTGGCATCAGCCCCTGCCTCCTCGGCCACACGTACATGGCGTGTCTTGGTCCAGATAGGCACACTTACTTCTTTCTTTAAGGTTCCCACCAAGCGTGCAAGGCGTTCAGGCGACCTAGACCAATATGCCCCCCATCTTGTTTCAGGAGAGATGTGGGCGCATCCGGTATTCAGCTGTACTACATCGGCTCCACTCTTCTCCATCAGTTTGGCACCACTAATCCATTCGTCTATATCCGCTGCGGCAATGCTCACTATCAGCGGAACCCCATCCATTTTTGCCACCTTGATTTCTTCAACAAATGCCTGGAATCCGGGATTTCTGAGTCCGTCGGAGTTCAGTATGTAGGCTTCATGGACATCGACAACAGTCGGGTGTGGATTTCCCGGCCATGGCACTGGCGTAAGGGTTTTTGACGGGATTACGCCGAATCCTGCTTCCGCGAACCTTCTCAGGATTGATGGCTTATATCCGAGAGGGCCAGACGCAAGTATTATTGGGTTTCGAAGGGTTGTTCGACCAATATTGACCTGGAGATCCAACTGCTCCTCCATTCTCGAGACCGAATAATTCCTACGATGCGAGAGCAATATGAAGACCGAATTAGCGCGCCAGGGCCCTGCAGAAACACGTTTCTTTGACCTGATGAATCTAAGAATGGAATGGTGCGGGGGGTGGGATTCGAACCCACGAAGGCCTGTGCCACAGGATCTCGCATCAGGCCGATCTTAAGTTTGGCACCATCTTGTGCAGATGGCCCTGCCCCTTTGACCTGATTCCCGCCTTGAGATCTCCGGGTCTCGGGAACCCCCGCCATACAGAGAGCCACGCATCTCGAAGATAAGCTTGCTCGAGATCCTTGGCGAACTTCCATAGGCCGTG
>JAUQYT010000238.1 GCA_030587605.1 Candidatus Njordarchaeum guaymasense | reverse complement strand
AAGGCAGCGTGTTGGATGTTGGCTGTGCAGACTCCCCTCTCCTCAGCTGGTTCGCTGAAACGAGGAACAGTGATGAACATCTGTCCGAGGTAGAGGCCTGAGGCCACAAGAAATGCCCAAAGGGCCGCAGTGGAAATAGCTGAGACAGCGTTGGGAAGGAGATATCGAAGCGTTGTTGCCAGACATGATGACGCAAAGGAGAAAAGGGCTAAAGCTCTTACTAGAATCTCCCACGTAGTTGACCAACCTGCGAAGACGATTGGCCTATAGAAGAGCTGGATGACTGCCAAAGAAGACACGCCGAATACCATGATAGTAAGCAGTAGCAGATCGTTCAACACGACGTGAGACAGGATCAAGACATAGTCTTGGGAAAACACCTTGAGCGCAAGAAATATCGAAAGGCAGACACCGGCCAACATTACTACACGAGAGTCATGCAATCGCCTAAATGGCTTGCCCTCTAGGAGATAGATCACCTGAACAGCGAGGATCGCTACTGCTCCCATCATCATGACTTTGCTACAAGATGTTGGCCACGCTACATAGCCGGTGAGAACGCCATTCTCCCAATATCCTCCGATCCTCATGAACAACAGCGAAGCTACCATAAGCCAACACGCCAGGAGGATTAAGACGGGAATAACGGTACGCTTGACTATGTCCCGACCAAACACATTGAAAACCTTGTCGCACAAAATTCCAGCAAGACGATTCAAAGATCTGACAATCGTCAACCAAGATCGATCTGTTCCAAGCTTAACAAGTATCAATACCACGACGCTAAGAGTAGCTACTATGCTCCCTAGCCAGAAGATGATGCCCATATACGGTGTAAAGCGTGGAAGAGAATCACTGACTCCCGTCCCAGTTAGAAGAAAAGAAGAGAATGCGATGGAGGCGCCCCATAAGAACGAAGTAGTCGTCAGTTTCATTCGAAACCTTCGTTGCTCCCAAAAGATAGCCGAACCCACCGGAAAGATCAATGTTACGAAGAACGCCAGTAATAGAATGAGAGATTCCCTGTAGTACGTGAAGTACAGCCTAATGTGATGGTTGCCGGGCTTGATATAGAAGCCCGTTATTCCAAGTAATGAGAGAAGCGCAATCTCTCCTTTGCTCCCTCTGGCCACCCATCCCTCATCAAAGTTCTGGCTAACCAGGACAAGGCACGATTCTTTCGCCTCGACCCTCAACTCAATTGTATTGCGATCTTCCCAGCGACAGCTCACGGTAGCATCGGCCAATGATAAGCGGGCAAGACTGACTCTTGGTGATTGGTCCTTGACTGCAAAAGCGAAACCGTGATACCTCATGTTTTCCAAGACAAGAATATCCCCGTCGAAGCAGACCTCTCGGAAATCTCCGATTGTCTGCAAGTAGAACAGTATGCTCAAGGCGCTTTGACTGTCAAGGGTTAGGGTCATGTTCCACGCGCTGAAGAACGCCGGATCAGTGTGGACGAGTACATAGCGTACCCCCAGAATAGCACACTTCACCGCTACAGGAGTGTAGTTGAATATGGATACAAAATCCAAGAAGACTTTGATGTGGTTTTCAATGGAGTCTGCTCGACTATTTCTGATGATAAGTCTGAGACCTTGTAGAAGCCATCTGCCTTCTCCAATCTTGCTATCCAAAAGATCTTCAGAGATATTTCTCATTATCCCAGTCCAGTTTCCCCTTCTATCTCTGATATAGATCACGTTCTCCTTCCCGTAACTGGTGCTTGATTTGGAGGGGTCTCCCAGTCTGTAGACTACTTGAGATGTCAAGTCGGAACGCATCTCTTTCAATAAGACCACTATGTCGACCGTAGCGTTTTCGCAGGATTGAATGAGAAGACTCACATTCAAATATGTTGAATTGGTCAGTGGTGGATGAGCGGTGAGATCCTGATAGAGTTGAAGATGGTCATCTGGATTATGTGCCACAACATCTATCATTAGACTGCTCTTATTTCTAGGACTCAAAAAGTCACTCCTGCTAGTATGGAAGAGGCATGTTTCTGAATGGCTCACCAACCACTCTGCTCCGAGATGCTGAGCAAGATCCCCACTACGAACGTACAGAAGCTCAGGTAGCTGTCCGAGATCGTTGTATATGCGTAAGAACTTTGATTCGTTCCTAAGGAGTTGAGGTCGATAATCTATGACTTCGTGTTTAGTGTAGCCCTCCGTCAAAGTTGCTAGACCCCAAAACTGCGGAAGTTCGACAAGTCTGAAGTCCCCCGACTGTTGCCTTATGAAGTCATGAGATGCAGACGAAGGAATGTATGATTGCGTGGCTTTGGGCTCAAGGCCATATGTCAAATCTAGGAAGATCAGGAGAGACAGGAGAAGAGGCAGCCCTTTTCTCCATATGCCTAAGAGGCGCGCCAGTCTCGGCCGAAGCAAGAACCAACGCCAAGATAGCCGCGAGAGAGAGGCAGTAAGTTGCACATAACCAATAGAAGCGCAAAGGCTTGAACTCAGATAGACAAACGTGGAAGATCTTCCGACAACACGTATTCCCGAAAGGAACGGAAGCAGGTAAGCGATGAATACGCTCGGACTGAAGGGCGCACTATCAGGTCCTGAAAAGAGAAGGAAGAAAAGGCAGAGTATCATGTGCATAACGTAGTAGCGGTATAGCTTCGAAGAACGCCAACGAGCATGCCCTACCAGTATTGGAAAGAGCATGAGCGCAAGTACCGACAGTCCGACATATTGGTAGAAGATTCCTGACGGCCTCATTGGTACGGGATTTTGAAGAAGATTAGGCAATGGAAGTGGTCTAACGAAGTAGTCATAGACGTTCACGCCCAACAAAGCCTCACCACCGAGTTCCCGGGTGCGAGCGAAGAGAAAATGCACAAAGAAAGGAATAATCACAACAAGAAATAGAATGAAAGAGAATGCAGAGGACTTGAGAATGCCCACGAATCTATCTTTGCGAGTTCTGTTCCCATACAATTCGAATAGAACTCGGAGAACCAGGCCGAAGGTTACAAAGTAAAGAACCTGCCACTCTGTGAAAAATAGTACGACAAGCGCCGATGCTGCCAACAATGATCGGCGTAAGGTCCATTTGGCAATATTCCACTCCCATGACAATAGGATGAGTGGGATGAGTGAATATGCCGCGAACAGGTTCAAATGGCCGTAGTAAATGTCTGAAAAAGGTTGAACATTGAATGCGTACGCCATTGCAAATAGCAAAGATGCGTCCTTTCGCGCCGTAATGACATATCCGTAAGCGTAGGAACTCAGCAGTGAAACAAGTAGAATTGCTGGGATCAGGAATCTCAGTGTGACAATGGGATCTCCAA
>JAUQYT010000215.1 GCA_030587605.1 Candidatus Njordarchaeum guaymasense | reverse complement strand
TCAGTGGAAACCTTGAAGGTTGTCCAGTTCGTATCATACGCATAGAAAGTAACGTTTAGGCATCCATCCGACCGGATGAACCCCTGGATGCTTGACGGAGTCGTCGTGTTATACCACTGAGTCAACATCGAAGAATGGTTCACGTTCTGGACAATGGGTGTCCAGGAACTGATTGTGTAATTATACATTGAGAGAAAAGCGACCCCGGTGGTCCTATTCAGGCCGCTCTTGAGTTTAACTGAGAGCTTGGTGATCTCAGTCTTTGGGATCGTTGCTCGGTAATCCACTCTCCAATAGTTCTCGTATGAAGGTTCATAATACTTCAGATCCCACTGAACCAGATCAAAACTCGTATCGAAGGTTCCAGCATATGTCGAGTTAACTTTGATCTTCATTCCGCCTGTCTGCGAGATAAAGTTCGACGCTTTCAAAGTTATGTTAACATGGAAGATTGTGTCTCCTTGGCCCACCTCAAGGCCCTGACGGAACTCGTAGACACCCTTGGAGTAATTGAAAACATATAGGTTGTGAGTGACTGTGCTCGCATTGCACTTGACTTCAACCGTCACATTGAATGTTGATACCCCAGTCTTTATGCTACTGTCTGGCAGAACTGATAGCAATTCCACATCCATTCCTGAACTGAGAGGATCATACTCTATCAAGTCAAACTTCGACTGGAACGATGATACCTCCACAGTCCACAAACGTATGTTCATCTTCCAGTTGCCTGTGCTCGGGTCTCTAAGTTGCTGGTGATTAAGACTCACAGTCTGGGTTTTAGTCTCGTCGGTGTCGGGGTTAACGTTTGTGATGTAGCTTAGGCATCCGCTTCCCGAGGCTTGGTAGCGCCCAGCAGTCCAGTTGAAGAACTGAATCGTGGCATTAATGCTCCCCAAGGTGCAACTCAAATCCGTCTTCCACATCAGGCTTTGCCAACTATCGATATTGCTCGCTCCTGAAAACAGTAGGTTCACAAGTTGGACTCGGTGGTAGCCCGCAGCCCAAATGGGTGTCGAAGTCGCACTCCCATCATTATGATATAGCGAAGAATCGTGAGCGGTAGCTCCGCTTCCCTCATCTAGGTGCCACAACCCTCTCAGATTAGCCTCATTGCCAACATAAGGTCTGGTAGGCGAGGCAAAATTCGCGGTGTACTTTGCATAACTCCACACAGCCACCTCATCAAGGCTAATATTCGCAGCATAAGGACCCGAGAGATAATCCTCTCCGCCAATGAGAAACGGATAAGTCACGCTCTTTGGTAAGTAAGAAGTAGATAGTGAACGGACATTGGTTCCGTTGATGTAGAGCCTCATTTGGGTCCCGTTGTGTACCCAGGCAAAGTGCTGCCAAGCGCCTACACACGGACGGAAATTGTAGTCTACCTCGGTATACTTGTACGGTGACGAGCCACCTTCACTATTGCCGTTTAGCTGCGCGTTTATGGTAACCCATCCCCCGCCTGTAGGTTCCAGCCATACACAGTAACCATACCCTCCAGTGGTTTTCGCGACAACAAACCTGTTATATTGTGGTGCACTCGTTCCTACAGGCGCTTTATTCCACTTTATTCGAAACTCGATTGTGAATGGCGCTGTAAGGTTCAACGCCGCCTTGTTTCCGACGTTGATGAGATATGTATTGTCGAATTCAAGCGCGTATTGACCCGGATACGGCGGGTTGCTAGCAAACTTGTAGCCGGCAACCCATAGGGGTGTTTTCGTAGCAGTCCCGTCATAGTGGTTGCGTGAGGAGTCGCGGGCGACCATGCCATCGCCTTCGTCTAGGTGCCAAAGCCCACATAGATTTGCCTCATTGCCCGAGTAAGGGGTTGCCGGCACAGTGAAACTTGAACCTGTCCACTTAGAGGTGTTCCACACTGCAACTTCATCAAGAGAGCAATAGCTCAGTAAGTCAGTATCAAACCCTCCTATCAAGAAGCTTGCCGGAGAGCCAGGGGAGGGGATCGCGGGTGACTCGACCGTCTTTCTGATCCCATCTAGGTAGAGAGCATTGTTGGAGCCGTCGTAGACCCACGCCAAGTGATACCAGACTCCAACTTTAGACACGAAATTGAAATCGATATTCTGGGGATCAGAGTAATTCAGAAGTCTGTTTCCAACATTCATTTCTGACGCTGTCGAATTGTAGCTTCTCAGGTAGGACCACATCCAGTATCCCAAGTCTCCTCCGTAATGCTTACTAACCAAGGCCATCTGGCTAGACCAACTAGAATACGGATAGGTTCTGTCCAGTCTAATCCTCATCTCTATGGTGAATGGGCCTGTAAGGTTGAGAAACCGACGGTTTCCCGCGTTTATCATGTATGTCCCGTTGAATCTTATGCCGTATTGACCGGATACTGGATAGCTTTCAAAACTCATGTATTGGCTGTCATCTGAAGCAACGTTGGCTAGCGATCCAGCTTTCCATTGCGTCGAATTGAGAGGGACGTATGAGTTCGGGTTATATCGGCCACTTCCCAACGCCGATCTGACGCTCCAATAGACATTATCGCTGTAGGTCATGTTCGAGAGCGAATCTGTGCCCAGAAGTGTCCCTGAGTATATGTTTTTATCTGAAGGATTAGTCATCAGCCATCGGGGGATCGTTCCTGTTTGTGCGCCTGAGACAATGTAGTAGAAACCGTCATCAGCATCAATGTTGGGGATGGTTGGTTCTTCTGTGCCTGTTATGACTTTCCACCAGACTCTCGAACACTGCGAGTAATCAGCTGCAACTGGTGAAAACTGAAGAGAAGCAACAACCAGGATCAGAGCCATCAGAACTAAAGGTTTGATAACCTTTCTCCTCAGGCCATTCATAGAGGTCTCCTCCAATGAACTCCTACTGGGCTGGAAACCTTATCTCGCGTTACGATCGATCCTCTACGCTGGGGACTTCCCCCATTGGTTACTCGTCTAGTAGACGGGGGAACATATATCTTTCCGAAAATCTAGGATTCTAGCCTTTTTGTTTGCGAAGATCACAATCAAGCGCCTGAAAACGGAGGAATCGTTAGTAGAATGTTCGAAAATTCGAAAAGGAAGTTTCTGTATGGCTTGATGAGTTACTAGCGCATCAGTCAGGATAATAGGAGCCGTGAAGATACATTCGGGGTCGAAACGAAAGGGCCTCAGTTAATCAATCCTTTCCATTCGCGGATTAGTCTTTCCGGGTCAACTCGCATGTGCCCTACATGTTCAGTCTTGGTAATTCTAACTGTCTGACTAGGATTTCTAATTAATCATTTTCGTTGTTTAAGAAGCGCTGTAATCTTGGAGAGTTTTAGAGGTAGTGTTTCAAGAATCTCCTTGGGCTTGGTTTTGCTTGGTCATACTAATACTATAAAATGATGCGCAAGGCAAACAAAAGGAGATCTATCCGAGTTTTACGCCACCAACAACACCATGTTTAAGGGAGCAGTCCCAGTTACCACCTTGGGAGTTTCAACGCCCTGACATAAAGATTTCATTGAGTACTGGAGCTCGAATAGATCTCACAGGGGGCGGATCAAATCGGGAAAAACCCCTATTCAAAATGGCATTGGGAGGCGCGGTTGAGATTACTGGACTTCCGTCGGGTTGGTTCAGTCATTTCTTCTCATTTTTCTCGGCGCCGCTTTCTTCCTCGAACTTGGCCCTCTTCTTGGGCTGAGGAACAACCCCCGATTCCCCCACATACTCACGCAGCTTGGGTCTAGCGACCCCCTCTAGAGTCTTGCTTCTCTTCCTGAACGGGGACTTCGAACCAACCTGCCTCGACCGACCCATCACCTTCAACCCAACTACGCCAACCCCAGCCACCACGATCAATGAGACAGGAATGACAACCAACAGAAGAGAACCAAGTGACCCACCACCGACCTGCTGAGGAGAAGTTGTCGTCCCCTCCACGCAGTTCGAGATCGCACCATAATTATAAGCTTCGTCATACGCTTTGATCGCGAACCAGTACCGGGTACTGGAGTTCAACCCATAGACAGCATGGGTCTCGTTACCCCCCGCAGCCATCGGTGCCCAAGACTGGACATATGATGTTGCGGATTCCCAGCTCTCATCAGTTATCGGTCCGGACGTAGAATACCTAACAGTATATCCAATAGCAGTTCCATCATAACCGTTGTCGCCGGGCGCCGTCCAACCTAGAGTAATTGAGTCAACCGCGGGACTACCGGCGACGAGATCATCTATCACCGCAGGCGCAACGAGGTCACTAGTCTTCCCACTTGGACTATTCGAGATGCCACCACGGTTCGGAACCTCATCGTATCCCTTAACTGCAAACCAGTAAGTAGTATCAGGACTCAATCCCAAAACGACGAGATTCTCCATGCTACCCGCTGGAAGCAGCGTCCACGACACACTGTAAGTCGTCGCAGAATCCCAGTTAGACGTACCTACCGGCCCTGATGTAGAGTACTTCACCTCGTAACCTGCAACGATCCCGCTATCCAAGTCATCTCCGGGCGCTGTCCAGGTTAAAGCGACTGAGTTCTCTGTTGAGCTAACCACAACTAAATTACTTATGGGTGAAGGGGGTGTGGAATCCAGTGTTGGTGACTCCACCCAGATCGCCAAGTGATCAGTAGAAACGTTGATGGTCGTCCAGTTCGTATCGTACGAATAAAAAGTGACGTTTAGGCACCCATCCGACCTGATGAATCCCTGGATGGCTGACGGCGTCGTCGTGTTATACCACTGAGTCAACATCGAAGTATGGTTAACATCCTCAATAATCGGTGTCCAGGAACTAATTGTGTAATTATACATTAATAGATAGGCAACCTCGGCCGTTCTATCCAAGCCGCTCTTGAGTTTAACCTGGAGCTTGGTGATCTCATTCTTTGGGATCGTTGCTTGGTAATCCACTCTATACTCGATCTCCCACTTGGGTTCATTGTACTTGAGACCCCACTGAACAAAGTCGACACTCATGTAGTAGTTTCCAGGATATGTTGAGTTGAGCTTGATCTTCACCTCACCTGTCGATGAGAGGTAATCTGCCATCCCCGAGGTGACGTCAATGAAAATCGTTAAGTCCGTCATGCCTATTGTTGAGACATTCTTAAGCTGGTATGTGCTCTGCGAATAGTCAAACAGGTAGAGGTACTGGATGGGAGCAGATACATTGCACCTGACCTCTACGGTAAGGTTAAGCGCTGACACGCCACTCTTGATGTTCCTGTCGGGGAGGAGCGATAGGAATTCAACTTCTGCTCCTGGAACTGTTGAGCTATACTCTGCCAAGTCACACTTCAACTGGAGTAAAGATGCAGTTGCCCTGAACAACGTGATCTTCATCTTCCAAGTGCTGTTGCCTGGGTTCCTGAATTGAGTGGGGTTGAGGCTTATTGTCTGGATCTTAGTCTCGTCCACGTTTGGCGTTGAGCTTGTAATGTAGTTTAAGTAGCCGGCTCCTGATGTTTTATAACTTCCGGATGTCCAGTTGAAGAGCTGAATCGTGGCGTTAGCATTTCCCAGAGTGCAGCTCAAGTCCGTCTTCCACGTAAGGCTCTGCCACGTGTAAGTATTGCTTGCTCCTGAAAACACTAGATCCAAGATTTGAGCTCGATGGTAACCTGCGGCCCATATAGCTGTGCTCGTTGCGGTTCCATCATTATGGTAGGACGAGGTATCGTGAACAGTGGCTCCACTTCCCTCGTCCAAGTGCCACAGCCCTCGCAAGTTTGCTTCATTTCCAGCATAAGGTTCTGTAGGTGGGGCAAAATTTGCCGTGTACTTTGTGTAGCTCCAGACAGCTACCTCGTCTAGAGTGACGTTGTCAGCTTGACCAGAGAATATATCAGATCCGCCAATTATGAATGGCGCGAGTCCATTGTATGGCAGATACGATGTCATTACTTGAGCGCGATTGGTTCCATTGACGTAGATCCTCATTTGAGTTCCATCATGCACCCAGGCTAGGTGCTGCCAGGCGCCCGTTTGTGGTCGGAAATTGTAGTCGACTGAGACCTTCATATATGGGGGGGTGAAGTCCTGACCGTTTATCTGGCCGTGTATGGTGACGCTGCCATCTGACTTAGGTTCCAGCCATATTGCGTACCCTTTCGGTCCGTCGAATTTACCGATAATGTATTTATCATTTGGAAAGACGAGCTGCTTGTTCCACTTGACTTTCAGCTCGATTGTGAATGGTGCTGTGAGGTTCAGCGCCGCCTTGTTTCCGACGTTGATTCGGTACGTGTCGTCGAATTGAAGCGCGTACTGAGTCGGGCACGGTGGGTTGCTGAAAAACGTGTATCCGGCAACCCATAAGGGTGTATTGGTTGCTGTTCCGTCGTAGTGGTTGGGTGAGGAGTCATGGGCGACCATGCCGTCTCCTTCATCTAGGTGCCATAGCCCGCATAGATTCGGCTCGCTGCCCAGGTAGGGGCTTGTTGGCACCGTGAAACTTGACCCAGTCCACTTCGAGGAGTTCCACACCGCCACCTCATCGAGAGTAACATACCAGGAACTTTCTGAGGCGCTGTAACCTCCTATTCGGAAGCTGGCGGTGGTGGGTCGGGGGTAGGTGTCTTCTGGAGGAGCAGAGGCGTTTCGGATTCCATTCAAGTAGAGATACATGTTGCGATCATTGCGTACCCATGCAAGGTGGTACCATACCCCGACTGTTGGCGTAAGGTCATAAGTCACCTCTGAGTACACGGGTTCATCCCAATTTAGATCCCCCATCAGGTGAACCTTACCATACTCCATAACATTGTACCAGAGATGGTACCCGTATGGATACGATATTTTCTCTATGAGTGTCTCTTGGGCAGACAGCGGAGGGATAGCATTCCATTTCACTCTCAGCTCTATCGTGAAATTCTGCTTGGGCGCGCTGAGAGACAGGCCTGCCTTGTTTCCTGCGTTAATATTGTATGTTCCGTCAAATCTCAATCCATATTGACTGTAAGCTGAATAGCTCTCGAACGTCATGTAATTACCATCATCTGAATTCAGGTTTGCGAGAGAGCCGCTCTTCCAGCTTGTTTGCCCTAGGGGCGCATAGCTACCTGGATAGTAGTTGCCTGATCCACTCTCTGACGTCATGTTCCAGTATACGTTATCGCTCGAATAGAGATGTGAGAGCTGGTTTCCTCCCCAGGGATCTCCAGCAAGAATGTTAACCGAGGATGTTGATGCGGCCAGCCGTCGGGGGATCGTTCCTGTTTGTGCGCCTCTGACAACGTAGAAATAGCCGTCATCAGCGTCAATGTTGGGGATGGTTGCTTCTTCTGTGCCTGTTATGACCTTCCAACCAGCTCTGGAACACTGCGAGTAATCCGCCGCAACCGGTGAAACCTGAAGATGAGCAACAACTAAGATGAAGATGGTGAGAACAAGTATTTTAGTAGCCTTTCTCCTTGCTCCGTTCATAGACATCCCCCAATGGATCTGTAGCAGGGCTAGTAAGCCCATTCTCAGTGATGACCGTTCTGCAGATTCTGCTACTCCTACGGTACTCTCTTTAATCTGAAACATATATCTTTCCGAAAATCTAGGCATCTAGCTATCTTGTTTGCGGAGATCACAATTATTACAAGGAACGGATAGACATTGCCAGCACGATGTTTGACAACTGGAAATCGGGCTTTTTAGTGCTTTCTTGGAACTCCTGAGAACAGCGCTTGCTGGCTGTGAACCCGCTCGGCATGCAACACGAATTATCTGCGAACCTCACAACACTTCAATAAAACTTAAGTCCTCTTAATGATTCTACTAGCTCCACTACTCTTGTTTGATCAATCAAAAAGGTCAGGGAAACTCTAAGATGGTCAAGGGGGTTATCCTCAGCATATTCGATATGACCTATGGGTACATGCCGGTCCATATGCTACCTAAATCACTGGAAGAAGACCTTGGAAAAGAGGCTCTAAAAACGATTACTCGGGAATCAGTTGGTCTCGGTGGTGTGGAAACTAAGAGTTTTAGGGTGGACGAAAATCTCTGTGTATCCAAGAGTTTCACCGCGCCGATGCCCGAGGTCAGAGGTGGAGAGACTCTATATAGTTTGACCGTTGTCGGGATAGAGGAAGAAGCTGAACGTGAGTGGATAGCAAAGGTTTCCGATGGCGCTCTATCATTAAGGGAAATCATAATCATGAATGGGGATGCTTCGAAGCCTGATATTAGAGAGATGATTGAACTTTGGATGACTGAGTCATCCTGTGACCTAAGTCCTCAACTGAAAAGTCTTACTTCGCTAGCGCCATCTATCCTGGCAGGCTCCGTTCAAAAACTTGGCATGGAGAATCTTTCAGTGCTGTTCCATCTTCTACTTACACGCCAACCTTTCTTGATTGATTCCTCAATTGAACTCGATCTTGGATTGCTGGCAATCTTATCGCCAAATAGAAAGGTGATATTTGCTCAAAACCCTTCAAAAGAGGGTATTGACACCATTTCAAATATTCTGTCGAAGGAGCGCGAAAACCCGGAGATACCGAGAACAGTCATCGTCTGCAAATATGACGATAAGGCAGACTCTTCCTTGAAATCGATTGAGAGAGGCTGGGTGATTGTTGGGCCATCTGTCTCTTCATTCGTAGAGGACCAGAAAAAGGAAGCTGTTCCGTTTTTCGACGGGGCTTGGCACAATACTGATAAGAAGAACTTATACGAGCTTGAGCAAACAATATTGGACAACGTAATGAAAGAGAAGGAGAACAAGCAAGTCGCTACAGTCGCCAACGAAATTTTGAAGCTCAATACCTGGGCAAGAAAGTGCATCAATACACTATGGGAATGGGAAATGAGTCGAGATGATTTGAAAGAACAGCTTTCCATCGACGATAAACTTCTTGACCTTGTAGAAGAAATCTGCAAGGGCGAGTACTATGTAGACCCGTCTCAATTGTATGGAAAAAAGAGGCGACGGTAGGCCTTCATAGGATTGCGAATAGTATAAGTATAGCGTGCGCTGGAATCGTGTAAAGAACTCCACAATGCAAGAACTGAAAGTCTGAGCTATGGCGTAACGCCAAGCTTCTTTGCCATTAGCTGCAATTCCTTTTTCGAAATCCATGGAACCTCAAGATACTCGACGATTTCCTTTTCGGCGAGTCCTATTCGCCGGGCTTCCTCTACTACAACGGTGTAAGCCTTCAACTCCGTTGGTCTTTCGATGTAACTATAACGCCTGTCGTATAGCTCCTTGCCCTCAAACCACTGCTTCACATGGACTAACTCATGTATTACATCGAGGTATAGAATCCTTGATTCTTCTTCGAGAATATACCTCCTGCCAGCTGTGATGCGTCCATCCCAAGGATCGACATACATATAGTCGTTCGTATCTATCACTCTCAAGCCTACACGGTCAAGAAACTTCAATGCGTCTCCCCTATTCCTGTACAATCCCAAGATAGCAGGAGAATGCTCAAGGCCACCGAAGACATCAGTGAGTCTACGGACTCCTGTCTTGACCTCTCGATTCACTTTGAACTGCTCTGGAATGCCCGTCATTAACCGAAGGCCTCCTTCTCTTTCTTCTACTTAGCAATCTCACTAGACTAAATACGTTGCCATCCATCGATGTTTTAGAAAAGCTTGATACTCGTGTTCAGTGTGTCAGTCTCTTCTTCTAACCAAGCATGTGAGTACAGTAGCCAGTAAGTATAGGGCGGCGAAATACAGGAAGATTAAGTCATAAGAACCAGCAATGTCATGCATTACACCAGCTAACAGCGGTCCCAGCGCCGAGCCAAATGAAGCGGCCATCTGAAGGAAGCCGAACGTTGCTCCAAAAGATGCATCCCTAAATACATCAGCTACGAGGACAGGCTCAACGGATATTACCCCACCCATGGAGATACCAAACACAAATGCGAAAAGCCAGATGGCTAACATTTCTCTAGCGTACACAAATATTAGCAGTCCGAGAGACTGAGTTGCGAAGCAGACCATTGCGGTAAACTTGCTTCCAGCTCTGTCGATAATAGCACCGAAAACCAGCTTTCCAACAACACCTAAACCGGCTGTCAAGCCCAGGACAGAAGCAGCTTCCTGAGCCGATATTCCCTTGTCGGAAACGAAGGCGAATTGGTGAATGAGCACACCAACTTGAGCGAGAGCAACTAGGAAGAACGCAGTTGCTAGCAACCAAAAAGCCAATGTCTTTGAAACACTTTTGCCTCTTGAGATAGACGTAGAGAGGGTCGACTGTGAGGGATCAACCGGTTCAGGGTGGCTGAGTGGTTCTCCCAGAGAGTTTCTTCCGACGACTCCTGCTCTTGCCTTGGGATTCACAATTGATTTGTCTATTCTCTCTATTCTTCTCATTGTAACTAGTATCGCGGGCACCATCACGACCCAAATAGCCAGGCCATATATCAAGTAAGTTTCTCGCCATCCATATTCTGAGATGAGAGACTGCGACAGAGGAGCGATAAGTAACCCTCCGAGACCAATTCCGCTCATCCCAATACCTGTAGCTATCCCTCTTCTACTTTTGCCCTGAAACCAAGCGGATATTACAGTGTTGTTCGCTACGAGTCCAACGTATGCCATCCCAACCCCATACAAAATGTTGAGCATATAGAACTCCAAGATACCTGAGGTCGTGCTAAGAAACAAGAAGCTCATTCCTAAAAGCAGGGCGCCTGGCATCATGATTCTCCTTGGATCATGCTTTTCAATCATCCTACCTGCCAAGGGACCCAGAAGCGCAACTATCAACGACGAAATGGTGAAAGCCTGGGATACCTCTCCCCTGCTCCAGCCAAAGTGATCTGTTAGGGCGACAAGGAAGACGCCAAACGAGTAGAATCCAACACCAGCGCCCACAAGGAGTACGACAAGTGAGCCGCACACAGCTCGCCATCCTTCAGCAATACGCAAAGAGTTCCATCCTCCGCCGCATTCGCGGCTATTGTATCTCCCAACATGTGGTCATGTCAAACGGAAAAATGTGTTGGTGTGGGTCGCTTCTCAGACAAGCTAGAATCGTATTTTCCTCGCATTTACGTCTCTTCATTATCGATTAGGTTTTTGGTGTGGGCATGGCTGGTGACGCTATTAGTATAGAGTTTCTTCTCTTTCCATTTTCCTGATCATCTCTTTAAATAGTTTAGGAATTGGTGAGGTGAAACTGCCTTCCCCTTGGAAAGGATGCGCGTGTCGAATGATTTCGCTTGGTAAAAGCGATTACACTTAGAGAAATCTTTATATACAATACCATTTACGTACTCCTAGCGGAGATGCTTGCAAGTGAGTCTGATTGAGGGTGATGCGGATTGAGTCTCAGCTCCTCTTCACGTTCTCGATTGTCTTCACTGCATTATCGCTTCATTCTGAGTTTCCTGGTGAACGTAGTCATACTTTCTGTTTTCTACCTTATCGTCAAGGCGATATCAGGTGCAGGTGCGTTCTTTGATGTCATAGCTCTAGTCTCAATTCTCCTCTTAGCTTTTCCTGAGAACGTTCGCGCAACGCGGAAAGTGCTTTCAGCTCTGAGGACAGGCTTTCTAGCGATTGAGTTGATAGTTGTGCTTTCCTTGGTGGGGAGTGAATGGCTAGCTTGGCAGCTGGCCGTCGTTTTGCTGTGGATCAAGGTGCTCAACCTAGTTGCGATGTCATTCGTGGGTGGATTCGAGTTACAGACGGTACATGAAGGGTATAGGAGAAGAGTCGTTCTGCGAAGAAAGGGACAAGGCGAAGAAGGGCTGACGGAAAGGGAACCGAAACCAAGGCTGATCGAACGAAAGGTTGCAGTCGCCTCAATTATCATTATCCTTGCTGGTATGCCAATAGCTTTTGGAGTTATGGCGGGGACGACGGCGGTCCTCGGAAACGCCCACTACTTCGACGGCATGGTAACAAAGAACACAGGATATCCTTCGTTCTTCACCTTCAACTCATCTGATGTTCGTCTTGTCACAGAGGACGTAGCTTATGCCAAAGCAAAGCAACACATGGCTTCCTTTGGCAGCAACGTCTACGTTGAGAATCTTCACATAACAATATGGGATGACAGACTTTCCTGGACGATGACGGTCGTTCAGCAGTATTGGCTCGGAGCAAGTTACGACCAACATGTATACGGCTACATCGTTCTGTCAGCAACTGATCCTAATGAGCCGCCACTCCTCGTCCACCAGGACCTAGCCCTGGCCAGCGGAATGGGGCTGAACAACAGGAAAGATGTCTTGCTGCAATCTTACTACCGTAATCCCAACTACAAGTACGATCGCGCAATCCTGACTAAGACCGATGGGGGACAGCTCGTCTATGCAATCCCGAAGTACACCATTGAGCCCTCATTGATGTTGAAGACCTTCGGAGTTGACATAATGGACGCTTTGACCGGCCAATTTCTGGGAAGCTACGACCTAACGGGCATGCCTACTTGGGTTCCTCAGCCCTTCGACGAAGGGTGGCTTGAAAACCAAGTCACAAATTGGGGAGCATCAAGGCGCGGTTCATCGTTTGACATTTTTGCGGGAGGCTTCATAGGCATCTCAGTGAGCAACGACAGGATCGCCATGGATGAAGATACAAGATTCCTGCGGTACGGTGATGAAATGATCTCATTCACATCCATGCACCCATATGCGACTGAGCAGACTCTTTCAGGTATCTTCGTAAGCGACCACACTGGAATCAAGTACTACGATGTCTCGCAGTCGAACATGCTTTCAGCCTCGAGGGCGAAGGACGTCATACAGAGCCAGCTCTACAAGCCCTCGGGCGGCGAGTTCGTGGTCGAGATGCCTATCCTCTACAATATGACGGGCTACATGGCGTGGCTCTCACCAGTATACTACGTTATAGGAGATACTTGGCAGCTGAAGTTCATTGGAATAGTAAATGCCTTCGACCAATCAGATATTGTTGTGCAGGACATAACAGGAGTCTCCGCAAGACTCGGAGTTGAGACTGCCACAGCCAGCTTCATCTCCCTAGTATCCTCGAAACAAAACGCGGGCACATCAAACCAAGGAACAATAACAGGTAAGTGGTCATACGAGGTTGGCGGCAACACAAATTACTACGTGAACATGACCTATGACTCAACTTGGAAGCTTCTACATGGAGTCGAAGCAAATCTGCCGTCTAACGACTGGCTGGAGCTAGTAGTGTGCAATGTGGGTAATAATGCGAATTGCACCTACATTATAGTGGGGACAGTCAATGAACTCATCAGATTCGACGTGCTTGACTTCTGAAATCTCTGGAGTCCCTCAGTACTCTTCCAACTTCTTTTTTTGAAGATACAACCAAGTTCAAACTGGGTTCTTGTGATAAGAAGTGGAGTCTCCGTGCTTTAATAGGCTCTCAAACTGCAACTTTTCATGTTTCGAGCGCAGAGACGCAACAAACACCACACTAGATCTAGCAGAAAGTTTCTCCGCAATCTTTGCCCGTAACTTCTCAAGGCAACTGTTCTCAACTGCAACAATCATGACACCCCCCAACCCGCGATCCACTGCAAGGTGGGCTCATGTCGGCTTCAACCCGCTCCAGTACTCCACTATCATAGCGCCCTGCGACAACATCGAGGAGAAACTTTCCACCAGCGTTATCAAGTAAGCCGTCCGTGTGCCAAGTCTTTTCGCTGCGTTGAAAGCTGTAGTCCCTGCTCTTTCCCCCTAACTCAATGTTCCGCTTCCAGATCTCATTCATCACAACGTCATGTAGCGCTGTAGCCTTCCCCGCATCGAGGTAAAAGGCGGCGTTCGCTCTACTCCGACTCCTCAAGTCGGGAATGTTACGGCCTATCCTCACCAAGCCCTCCGCTACAAGCTTCCTCCCCGCCTCGCCAACCCTAGATAACGAGATTGCAAGTCTCTCCACGATACTACTAGGCTCAACCCCGCCTAGCTCACGCACAACAGCCAAGACCTTCTCCCGAATAGTACCACCACCCGCACCCTTTTTCCTTCTTCTCATTCTCTTCCTCGCGCATCCCCCTTAACTTCTCTACCTCCCCAGAAGCGACATAGTACTTCCACGCTTTATGACTCTTCCACCCGCCACAAGACTGGACAGAGACAACTCTCAACTTACCATCCTTGACATAACGATGCACGCTTGACTCAGAAACACCCAAGAGACGTGCCGCCTCCCCCACAGACAGATACCTCTCCCCCTCTGGAGTCGCCGCCGCTCTTGTCCTCTCCTCAGCCTCAAGTCGCTGAATTTCCTCCACCGGAATGAGGTAAGAGTAGCTTCCCCTCCTCGCCTTCAAACCACGAATACGCAAGAACTTCTCAATATAGCCGAGCTTACACCAGCGATGCACGGTAATACTAGTTACATGAAGCCTTTGAGCGACCTGAGATGGTTTCCAGAACTTCGCCTTAAGGTATAAAACCTCTCCCTTAGCCTCCTCAAACTCCTTGAGGCACCTAGCAACCTTGAAAGACCAGCATGCTATCCCCGCCCTAACTAAGGCGTCCCTGCCCCGCTGCGAAAACTCCACAACCCTCGCTCTCCTACCCAGATTATCTCTGAAATGGACGCCACCTGACCCTAAACGCCGAACGTACTCAACGAGGTAATCCGCCAGAAACTTGTACTTGATCTGAGAGAAGCTCCAATACAGGTTCGGAGAGCCAAAGATATACTTGCTCTTGTTTTGCACCAAACAAGTCCCATCCCCATCGACCAGACCAGCCACAAACGGTACCGCAAGCTCCCCACCATCAAAACCCTTCTCCCTAACCCAGTCCCCAAACTCAGCGGAGGAGAGAAAAACACGCTTCCGAGGAAACAGTGACGGCAGGTTCCCACCTATAACAACGACACGAAACATGTTCCTCCCACCAAACCGCTCATAAACGCAAGGGTTCAAACCCGACCGCCTAAACATCCCCACAATCCTTCCCACTATGTCCCGCTCGTCACCCTGCAAGTCAAACTGCACTCTAAAGGACGACCTATTCTTCTTAACCATACACCCATCCGCAAAATACAACCCAAGCACGTAAGCTCTCTCCCCAACGGAGAGAACATCAACATTCATCACACGTTTACGGCGAGAACGCTCAGTTGTATCCGAAACATTGGAACAGTCATTCAAATCATATCACCTCGGTCCCGTCGGTCGAAGTGATTTCCCCGAAAACCGCGAGGCGACCCGCCGAAGCCCGATCCGAACGACAGCGAGCGCAGTGAAAGCGAGGCGAGCTGGGTAGGGAAAAAGGGCAAAGTAGGCGAACGTGGAACGTGAGGCATACGTTCGCCACTTACTCTTTTAGGGCGAAGGCGCGAGGAGCCGAGCCAATACGCCAATCACAACACACCCGGAAAACCGTAAAGAACTAAGCTATAAGAACCCACTAAAACACAAGACACTCACAAAAACACCCGCAAAACAAGCAAACGCGACGGAAAACACATCAAGTGACAAACAACCGAGCTTCAGACTCACACATGGTTGACTCCAAAACAATCACAGAGACAAGGATTACGCGCGTAAACCGCAACTGTAAACCGCATCCAGAAAAGCCACTGCGACCTACGCAAAAAACGCGACTTACGCCAAAAAACCAGAACAAAATGCAGAAAACCAAGAACCTGCAAACAGACAGCCCAGATCAACAAAACAAGGCCAATACTCTACGGGGCGGAGTCTAGCATGCGAACCGGTGACTGGGTTGAGCTGGTAATGTCCTCGACTGGCAATAACGCGAACTGCACTTACGTCGTAGTGGGGTCGATCAACGAAATCATTAGATTCGATGTCCTAGAATTCTGAGACAACCCACGACCTTGACGAAAGGTGGATTCAATACTAGAAAGCCAGTGATCCACAATACTAACTTATCTATAGAAAAGCGTTTTGACACTGATCAGAAGAATTGGCTTTACGAGTTCCCAACGACTTTTGAAATCATGACACTCGCCAATCTTGCTCTGACTACGTCATTTTTGGCTTCCGCACCTTGAAGATCCATTTC
>JAUQYT010000196.1 GCA_030587605.1 Candidatus Njordarchaeum guaymasense | reverse complement strand
AACCCCATCATCCTAACCGCCAACGATAAGTGGGATCCTAAAATCAGGTCGCTGCAAAGCCATTGCATGATTCTCGACATCAGGAGGATACAGACAAGTACAATAGTCAACGCACTGACAAAGATCTGCCAGAAGGAGGGTGTCAAATCTAACCCCGAGGCTCTGCGCATCATAGCAGAGAATTCGAATGGAGATCTAAGATCCGCCATCAATGATCTCCAGGCTGTAGCTGAGGGTAAAACCGAGATGAGCTTGGACGATGTAAAGGGCCTTAGAACTATGAGGGATCGTGTGAAGGGGATCTTTGATGGTCTGAGAGGGATGTTTCAGGCTGGCAGTCTCAATGAAGCAAGATCCTCCCTTGAATCCCTGGATATGGATCATGACATGCTGATCCAGTGGGTATACGAGAACATCCCAAGGGAGTTCAGCAATCCTTCAGAACTAGCTCAAGGATTCAATGCGCTCTCAAGGGCTGACATGTTCTTGGGAAGGATTAAGAGACATCAGGACTGGGGTCTCCTGTCTTACGTTTACGACTTAATGAGTGGTGGCGTATCGCTGGCTAGAGAAGTTCCCTCAAAACGTTTTGTGAACTACTCATTTCCCAACTATATTAGAGCACTAAGCGCGTCTAGGTCGAAAAGAAGTGCCCTCAAGGAGACATGCTCAAAAATCGCAGCAAGGTCCCACGCGTCTACGCGTGAGGTCTTTCAGGAGTACCTGCCCATGATCCAGACTGTCATCGAAAACGATCCCAAGATGGGAGCAGACATGATTGAGAAGTTCGAACTGACTGAAGACGACTTGGACGTGATCACTGGAGGAAAAAAGATCAAGAGAATGAAAAAGGATGCGGCGAAGTCAACTGAACCAAAGAAGACTAAGACTAAACCAAAGACTGAAGAGATTAAACAGACTCTCCTGTTCTAACACGATGCAGGGATGCGAAAAGTGCCGAGATACGCATTCAAGGTTTTTTATGACGGAACTAAGCCATTCTATGGTCTCCAAAGGCAACCAGATATCCGAACAGTTGAAGGTGAGCTCATTCGGGCGCTGACAAGATCGCGTCAGATGTCCTCTGATCCCAGTGTAGCTAATTTTGCCACAGCGGGTAGGACAGACAGGTATGTCTCAGCCCTGGGAAATGTTTTTGCAGTTAACGTAGAGGGAGAATTAAGGCCTGCAGCGATCAACTCTAAGCTTGGTGACGACATTAGGGTTTGGGCAAGAGCGAAGGTTCCAGCTTCATTTAATCCTCGCAGGGAGGCACTCAGGAGGCATTACAAGTACTTCGCTTATGTTGCTGAGCAGACGGATCTGGATCTAATGATTGAAGTTTCAAAACAGTTTGTAGGCATACATGATTTCAGGAGCTTTGCGCATCGACCTTCCAAAAGCAGCTCTGTCAGGGGAATATTCGATGTATCATTCAACAGACTCGGCGACAACTTCATTTGCATCAGCATTGTTGGCGATAGTTTTCTCAGAAAGATGGTTAGGAAAATCGTTGGGTCACTTATCCATGTGGGATCGGGTCTCCTCGAACCAGTTTACATTGGGAGACTATTTGATCCGAGGTATCCTCTTCCCAAGAGAGGGGTTCCTGCTGCTCCACCTGAGGGGCTTGTCCTTTGGGACATAGATTACAGTTTTCTTTTCGAAGTCGACAGATATGCAGTAGCGAAGCTCCAAAGAAGTCTTGTGAAAGACCTAACGACGCTAGTGGCCAAGAAAGCAATGCGCCATCAGTTTAGAAGCCTTTCAGAAAACCAGTAAGATCCAAAATAGAGCGATCTACCAGCGCTAAGTCACGAACGGCTGAAATAACTCTCTATTAGATCCACGAGATGGCTATCTCTGAATTTTTCCGCTTGATCCCTTGCTCCGGCTTTTAGTATTCTCTTCCCGTCTAGGACCACCGCAATAATGTCTCCTTTAGCTTCTGGGAGATCCCCTGAGGGCGAACCCGCAACTATGATCTTTGGGTATTGTGACTCTCTGAAGCCTTCGACCAGCACATAGTCAAGTTCTTTTGGCATTTGTCGGAGGGCAGATTTCAGTGTGGCTGGAAGATCCTTTCTGATTATTATGATCTCTGACGAAGTAACTGCTAGGGTTATTGATGAACCTGCTTTAAGATGTCTACTTGTATCCTTGCCGTTCGGTAGGACGAAGTTTGAGCGGTTGCCTATGTGTTTTATGGTTCCAACTTGGAGCCCTCTTCGCTTCATCTCCTTAAGGGTCTTCGTAAGTATAGTGGTTTTCCCAACGTGCCGCATTGCTCCGACTACGCACACTACGTGGGGTTTTTTCATTTACTGTGTGCCTCCTTCAGTGCAGTCGATTTCCTCCGACCTCTGTGGAAAGAGATATAGTTCGACTTCTTCGTTTTCCTCAAGAAACTCAACGTTTTCTGGTATGACCATGAATCCGTCCGCGTTGGCAAGCGTTGTTATCGCTTCGCTACCGGTTGGCATTGATTTAACAAGGATTCTCCCTTTGTCCCTTTTTGAAATTCTGCATGGCTTGAATTCTCTTCGACCTATCTCAGAGTAGACCTTGGTAGCTGTGTATACCTTCAGCCTTTGTAACTCGAAGGGTTGCTCGCGCGCCATTTTCCTTATTAAGGGATCTACGAGAGCATAATAGACGATGAGTGACGACGTCGGGTATCCTGGCAATGCTATGAGCAGCTTGCCTTTGATAGATGATAGTATTGTTGGTTTTCCGGGTTTCATTGCAACTCCATGGATGTAGAGATCCAACTTGCCAAGTTGCTGTATGACCTTAGGCATGAGGTCTCCGGGTCCCTTCGACGTCCCACCTGATACTAGAACGACATCGGACGATACCAAGGCAGACCTAACTATATCCGCCATCCGGGCGAAGTCATCTCGGCATATCCCGAGGTCTAAGGGAATACCACCTGACGCTGTCACCGCTTGGTGAATGGTCACAGAATTAACATCGTAAACCTTCCCAGCTTCAAGTCTTACCCCAGCACCCAATAGCTCATTTCCCGTGCTTATTATAGCCACCTTAGGTTTCCTGTACACCTCAACTTCCGACAAACCGAGAGACGACAAAACCCCCGAGTCGAACACGGTCAGCTTCCTTCCACGTTTCAACACAAGCTGCCCTGCTCTAAGGTCTGTCCCAATCTTGATAACGTTCTCCCCCGGTGACGCTGGACGATACAACTTGACGGTCTCGTGATCCTCCTCTGTATGTTCGATCATTGCGACGCTGTCTGCGCCTTCAGGAATCATAGCGCCCGTTGAGACCTTGGCGCATTCACCTCGGCGGAGTCCTATATTTGGCTTCGACCCCACATGGACTTCCCCTGCTAGATGCAAGGTGACGGGCTTATCTTCCGCTGCTCTAAAGGTGTCCGCCGCAACCAAGGCGTATCCGTCTCGGGAGGATCTAGGAAAATGAGGTACATCAATGGGTGACTCCACATCTCGCGACAGTACTCTGTTGAAGGCTTCATTGACACGAATTCTTTCGCTTTTGTCGATGGGATGCGCGAACTTCTGCATCTGCGTGAATGCATCCTCGAATCGAGTTATCTTCAGAAAAACATTATCTTTCACTTTCACTCTACCTGTGCCTCGTTGAAGAACAGATGGAGACCCACTTACTTAGGGAACAACTTTACTTTTACCTTTGAACCTTTCTCCATTCCTTCCGAGTCCTCAGGAATCTCTATCAATCCATCTGCTCTAGTCATGCTGCTTATAATACCTGACCCAGAAGTTCTGACGGGGTGAGCCACTGTGACCCCTTCCGCAGTTAGCTCAAGTCTCACGCGGACATAGTCTCTTCTACCAATAGTTGATGCGACTCTATTTCCGAGAATCGCTGTGACTTCTCCTCTGGGATCGAGGTATCTTGCCCCCATCATCTTACGAATGGTGGGACCAACGAGTGTATCAAATACAACCATGGACGCCACTGGGAAACCTGGTAAGAGAAACACGGGTTTTCCACGGACTAAACCGACAGTTGTTGGTCCCCCAGGTCGCATTGAAACCCCTCGAAATAGTATCTCTCCCGTCGAAGATACAACGTCGGGTAGCATGTCCATCTTTCCGACTGATGTGCCTCCAGAGAAAATTACTAGGTCGTATTTTGTTGCTGAATCTAGGGCACTTCTGAGTTCCTCGAATGAATCTCCGACGATGCCGAGGTTGACAGGTTTACCACCATAGAGCGAGACGTAGGCAGACAATGTGTACGAATTCACATCAAATACTTTACCCGGAATGGGTGTATTGCCTGGTTCGACTAGTTCATTCCCAGTTGCAATGACTCCTGCGGTCGGACACTTTGCGACACTAATCTTCAAAACACCACATGCCAAAAGAATGGAAATATCCTGTGGGCGCACAGGTTGACCTAATTCTACTACTACTTCACCTTTCTTTACATCTTCGCCTATCTCCGAAATGTTCTCCCCCGGCGTGACTGGGAAAAAGACCATCAGGGTATTGCCACTACGACTCGTATTCTCAACTTTAACAACAGCATCAGCACCGTTGGGGAGTTGCGACCCCGTCGCCACCTCGACTGCTTTACCTGAAATGACTCTGGTCTTAAGCGTCTCGCCGATTCTGCATTCGCCATGAACTTCGAGTTTGGCTGGTTTCTGCTGGGTACACCCAAAGGTATCACTCGCGACGACGGCGAAGCCATCCATCGCTGAACGAACAAAATGAGGCACGTCAACCTTGGACCTTATGTTAGAGGAGACTATCCTGCCAAGGGAGTCACCCACGCTGACTTCTTCTACGCCAGCCTTGGCAATCCTTGAGTGAATGAGTTTGAGAGCAGCTTCAACGCTTATCCTTTGTTTTATTTCATGAAAACCCATTCTCTCAAGCCTACCAAGAGATGTCTTTCCTTTTCTACTATTCCCTAACATGTCTCAACATGTGCCCAATCTCAGGTATTATCAAGTTCCTTAGACTTAGTTCAACAGATTGAGGTGATCCTGGAAGACAGAAGATGACCTTGTTCCGTATGATCCCTGCTAACGCTCTGCTGAGTATCGCAGGTGTTCCGATCTTTAGGTAGCTAAGGTTCCTGAAGATTTCTCCAAACCCTATGACTTCTTTCTCTATAAGTTGCCTTACTGATTCAATCGTGACATCTCTCTTAGAGAGTCCTGTTCCTCCGACTGTCAGTATCGCATCGCAGTCGGTTCCTTCAATAAGCTTTAGAACGCTCCCAAGGATCTTGGCACCTTCGTCGGGCACTATTTCCCTAGTTGAAATCTCATGCCCATTTTCTTCCAAGATACGCTTGGCTACAAGTGAAGATTCGTCATCAACTTCTCTATGTTCTTCGTGCTGCTTGTATCTCGAATCACTAACTACGAGAAGTGCGAACTTGATCTTCGTAGGCACTTTCTTCTTATGCTCAAGGTAACTCATTCTTCTCCCTAGCTCCTTTGGTTTTGCTGAGGACGTGAATCTCCTTTATTTTGGTCGACGGATACTGGCCTCTTTCATCCTTCTCATATTTCTTCGTCATGTCCCATATCGTGAGTAGCGCTGCCGCCGTCGCACTCAGGGCCTCCATCTCGACCCCAGTCTTGGCTAATGCTGAGACTTCAGACACTACAACCACGTCATTACCTTCGATTTCCACATCAACGACAGCGTTCGTGATCGGTATAGGGTGGCATAGGGGTATGATCTCATGTGTCTTCTTGGCTGAGAGGATCCCAGCTATCTGGGCACATGATATTACGTCACCTTTCTCAATGGAATTGTTCCTCATTCTCTGAATAGTCTCAGGTTTAAGAGTTATCCTCCCAGTAGCTCTTGCCACCCGAACAAGATCATCTTTTTGACCGACATCAACCATGTGAACTGGACTCAAAGCTGAACTCCCTCCCTAACGTTTCTAGTCCGTCTTGAGGAATTTAGCTATCTGCCTGAGCTTTTCACCAGCGAAAACAGGCCCATCTTTGCAGACAAGACACTTCCCTATATAGCAGCTACCGCATAACCCAATACCACACCGCATATACCTCTCTAAGGATGCTTCAACCTCAACACCTTTGCTAGCTACATAAGTGACAATCTTCTGTATCATTGGCTCTGGACCGCAAGTGTATATCCTGTCAAATTTTCCCTTCTTTATTAGGTCTCTTGCGATGTCGCTGGCACAACCCTTTATGCCAGATGAGCCGTCATCGGTTGCCACTATCGCCTTGGAGTTTTTGCTTCTTCTAAGCAATTTCTCAAAGTACTTATGTAGTGCCAGTTTCTCAGCGGATCGTGCACCGAGAACAGCTGTAATCCTTCCGTTTCTATCTACCAGCTTCTCGGTTAGGAACAAGAGCGGTGCAGCCCCGATCCCTCCTGCTACAACAAGAACATTGCTCCCTTGAACTGAGAAACTAGTTCCATATGGTCCCCTCAACCCAAGTACTCCGCCCTTGGTAGTCTTGTGAATGGCTGAAGTTGCTTCTCCCACATTCTTAACGGTAATCCATACCTCGTCCTCTCCTTCAATATTCGAGATACTCATAGGAACTTCGTCGATACCTGGTATCCAGACCATCAGGAACTGTCCTGGCTGCACATTCCTACATATATGGGGTGGGCCCTCAATTCTGATTGTCTTGACGTCCTTTGCTTCTTCTTGAGTCGACTTTATTCTACATATTGTCGGGCGATTCTTGAGGGTGACAGTCGATGTCAATGCTCTGCCTTCCTCCAGCGATTACCTGTGTGCGCGACCTATTATTTCTCTTAGATTTCTGAATCCTTTTCTTCTCATATATCCGCGTAGCCCCGCCATGATCTCGTTGAAAACTGATAATCCCTTTGCCAACGCTGTTCCAACTTGGATTGACGACGCTCCAGCGAGGAAGAATTCAACAGCGTCCTCCCAGCTATCAACTCCGCCAACGCCAATTAAGGGAACCTTCACATTCTCATATAACTCATAGATGCATCTCACTGCGATGGGTTTTATGGCTGGTCCAGATAGTCCTCCGTAGCGGTTACCAAGGATCGGTAAGCAGGCGTCTATGTCAATTGCCATCCCCCTCACTGTATTTATCGCGGTGATCCCATCACATCCTCCCTCTACGGCGGCTTTGGCGATCTTAACGATACTAGTGACATTAGGGTTCAACTTGACAAACAGAGGAACTCTGATAGCTTCCTTAATGGCTCGGGCTACATCTCTCACGCAATCAGGGTCCTGCCCCATTGAGCCGACTTTTGCGTGTGGGCAAGAAACGTTTGCTTCTATAGCCCTAGCTCCCGCTTTTTCCAACTTTGAAGCAACATAGGCAAATTCCTCGGTGTCTCCCCCGTAAACACTCGCAACAATGGGAATTTCAACGCTTTTCCTCAATTCTATTATTTCACTTGTATAAACTTCGACTCCAGGGTTAGGCAATCCCATGGCATTCAGGTATCCACAGTCAACCTCAACTATCGTTGGGTTAGAGTATCCTTTCTCAGACTTCGAACAAATGGACTTGGTAACAACCGCTCCAGCGCCTGCAGATGCAACTTGCTCCAGAGTGAACCTACTCATACCGAGTATCCCAGATGCAAGCATTGTTGGGTTACGCATTTTAAGCCCAGCCAGTTCGCTCGAAAGTTCAATACCGTCTCCCCTAGGCAAGTTCATCACTTTCCTTCACTCTAAGACGAGAACCATCCTTAACTGAAACAATAATATAATAAGCCATTCTAAGTGATCAAGATAATGGAAGTATAGTTAAACCTTTATGGGTCCTATTGGCCCACCGTAGTTTTCCCGTTGGTTCTGCTTGAGGGTGAGCGAGGTTGCAGGCGTACATTGTTGAATCCCTGATTGGTGTGTTTGGGTTCGATGATTCGCTTAAACTAATTCTGAAGGATATTTCCCAGCGGGATCCTGAGGTAATAGGTAAGAGCATCTCTAGACTTCAGCAGGGCGAGATAACGGATGATGTCGACGATGTTGTCAAGAGACTCATGGAGAAGGGTTTTGATGAGTTTGTTTCGGAAGACGAGCAGCTTGCTAACAGTATAACCAAGAGGTATGGTGTTCGTGTTCGCGTGGAGACACCTAGCGCTGCGGGAAGGTTAGTTCGATCAAAGATGGCTAGTCTCTCTGAGGAAGTGGGCTTTGTAAGCAACTCTCAAGAGTTATACTCGTTACTATACGATGTTAATCTATTATTAACCAGACAGAGGATACGGGGAGCAGCTGAGAGAAGAGATAAGTTAATTGTCCAAGGCATCGAGGCAATAGACGACATTGATAAAACGCTCAACTTGTTCGCCTCTAGGATCAGAGAGTGGTACGGACTCTACTTCCCCGAGCTAGACAAGCTTGTGGAGAACCACGAAACCTTCGCTACGCTGGTCAGCAGAATCGGGGACAGAGGGGAATTCACCAAAGACGGTCTTCATAGCGTAGGCAAGTTTTCGGATGCTTTAAGCACGGAAATTGAACGACAAGCCAAGAAATCTATGGGTGCTAGAATAGCAGAGTATGATCTCTCCCGTATCAGAGATTTTGCATCCATAATAGTCGAATCATATAAGATCCGGAACGAGATCGAGGAATACATTAACGAAGTCATGAAGGAAGTCGCCCCCAACGTAACTGGTCTTGCTGGTCCCATGATTGGTGCTCGTTTAATGAGTCTGGCCGGTGGCTTAATGGAGCTCTCAAGGCTTCCCGCAAGCACGATTCAGGTACTCGGCGCAGAGAAAGCGCTATTCCGTGCCCTCAGGACAGGGGCCAAGCCACCTAAACATGGGATAATCTTCCAACATCCATTCATTCACCGCGCTTCATGGTGGCAGAGAGGAAAAACTGCCCGAGTACTAGCTGGAAAACTCGCGATAGCAGCGAAAATTGACGCTTACTCGGGCGAATATCAGGCGGATGAGCTGAAATACTACCTTGAGAAGAGGATCGAAGAGATAAAAAGAAAATATCCCAAGCCGACTGTTCGCAAAGAGCCTACCAAGCCTAGACGCGAATGGCCCAAGAGGGAATTCAAGAGGCAAGGCTGGAAGAGGCGGTGACAGGTTCTTCCTAGGGTCAATACTTAGCCTGAACAGGAGCGTGCCGTCAAAATGGCAGCTGTTAGAGAGTACAAAGGTTGCAAGAACATTTTCTGGGTTTCCGTCGAAGAGGAAGGCAGTGAAAAGAGGCTTGCTACCCTTAATCTTACTCCGGGTCGAAGGGTTTATGGTGAGAAGCTTGTTCAAGCCTCGGGGAAGGAGTATCGGGTGTGGGATACCTACCGCAGCAAGCTAGCCGCCGCCATAGAAAAAGGCGTGGAGGAAATTCCTCTGGAGCAAGGTTTCAGAGTTCTATACTTGGGCGCTGCATCTGGAACAACGGCCAGTCATGTCTCAGACATTGTAGGGAAAGATGGTACCGTTTATTGCGTTGAGTTCTCACCAAGAGTCATGAGAGAACTCGTAGCCGTGTGTGAGTATCGAAAGAACATGCTCCCTATACTTGCTGACGCGAGGTTTCCTGAGAAATATCGAATGCTAGTCGACGAAGTTGATGCGATATACCAAGACGTAGCTCAGCCTAACCAGAGCGAGATCATGATCAAGAACGCAAAAATGTTCCTTAAGGAGGGCGGGCATGGATTCCTAGCAATAAAGGCTCGAAGCGTAGACGTGACACTTGAACCGTCTGAGGTATACAAGAGAGAAACAGAAACGTTGAAACAGTCATTCGAGATCAAGAAAGTGGTTCACCTTGAACCATACGACAAAGCTCACGTCATGATCATTTTCTGAGTGAAAAAGACAATTGCAGCTTCAATAGGATTCGAATACCTCTCTCTCGTCTCGGGAGAAATATGCGGCTACCGTGATCAATATCCTGAGAATATTCACGTATTACCTTATCTTCAACCAAAAGACTAATTTGTTTTTAGAATGGAATCATTCTAATGGTATCAGAGAAATGGGGCGCTACCAGCATATTTGGGTGGCATGGCTAGAGAGAAGTGAGAGCCCGATTTGAGGTTCATTCTCTATACTCGCATGAGTTCTTGTGCTTGCCGAGTGGTGGGTTTACCTTGGTGTACCTGAGGAAAATTGTTTTGAAAGGGTTCAAGTCATTCGGGAGAAAGACTTTGAGCCTCAGGTTCTCCAATGGGCTTACGACTGTTGTTGGGGCCAACGGTAGTGGCAAGAGTAACGTTCTTGATGCTGTTTGCTTCACGCTCGGCATCCTAAGCGCGAAGTTTGTCAGAGCCGGCTCCTTCTCTGATCTAATTTACAGCCCTGTACCCACATCAGTCGAGAAGCCAGCAGAATACACCCGCGTCACTCTTCACTTTGATAATTCTGATAGAAAGATCCCCATGGACTCCGATGACATAGTGGTATCTAGGCAGGTTGACCGCCAGGGGCACGGCGTCTACCGTCTGAATGGGCGTCTCACAACTAGGACTGAAATACTGGACATTCTAAGTATGGTTGGGATTGATCCTGAAGGATACAACATAGTTCCGCAGGGTGAGCTAGCCCGAATAATAAGATTGAGTCCTGAAGAACGCAGACAGATGATAGAGAAGATCGCTGGAATTGCCACCTACGACGAGAAAAAGGAGAGAGCCCTCAAAGAGTTGGAAGAAGTCAACCAGAACCTTCAGAGAATCAATGATAAACTAAAAATGGTCAAAGATGACCTCGAACGCCTAGAAAAGGAAAAGAATGATGCAGTCCGCTACCAACAGATAGAGAAGGAGATTAGGAGTCTCCAGGCATCCCTCATTTACACTGATTTAACAAAGGCTAAATTGAGTCTACAAGTAGTACTGAAGAACCGGGACCTTAAGAAAGACCAATTGGCTAAACTGAAATTAGAAGAGGAGAACGCAATAAAAGCTCACGATGAATTATCCAACAGAATAGCGGAAATCGAATCAGCCGTGACGACTAGAGAGACTGAGCTTGATGGAATCCAATCGAAAGTCCTTGAACTTAGGCAACAGGTATCTGAAAATGAGAATGCTTCTAACTTCACTCGAGAAAAGATCGAATCTAACCTGACTCAATTAAAGTCATTAGAAAACAAGTTGTTCAACGTCAAGAAGGCCACAGAGAACACTTGGAGCAATATCAAGACGCTTGAGGACAGAAAGAAAATACTGCTGAAAAGCCTTGAAGATGGGAATGAAACTGTAAAGCTTCTCTCTACTCAGATCTCAGAGCTAGACAATGAATTCGACAAGAAGAGAACACAACTCGAAGCCATCATGATTGAAGCCAACAAACTGGAGTCGGAACTATCAAAGAGCACTGCAAAGCAACAGATGGCTACCAGAGAGAAGACATATTTGGAGCAGGAGACCTCAAGACTGCGCAAACTGCAAGAACAGTCAGAGAAGAACAACCTAACTACCGGAAACGAGATAGACTCGTTAAAGAAAGAACAAGGGAACCTAATCGAGAAGTTGTCAAGCTCAAAAGCAGAAATAGAACGGGTAGAAGCTGAAAAGTCAAACACAGAAAAGCAATTGCAGGAGACCGATGCAATAATCAAGAGAATTCGAGATGAACTCATCCGGATAAGAGCTAGGATGGCTGCTATTAGGGAAGCAAGGATGTACATGTCTCATGGCAGGAGGGCTGCCATTAGAGAAATTACTAAAATCAAGAGCAAGGGTAGCGTCGAAGGCATCTGTGGGACTGTCGCAGACCTAATAAGCGTCCCTCCTGAGTACTCAACCGCCGTCGAAGCCTCAGCGGCCTCCAGGCTGACTTACCTTGTCACGAAATCTGAGGATGATGCAGCAAGGCTTGTCGAGTTTCTGAAAAAGGCAAAGATCGGTAGAGCATCCTTCCTTCCACTTGATACCCTAAGAGTAAAGGCCCCTCCCGAGTACCCTAAGGGAAAAGGGGTAGTCGGGCCCATCAAGGATCTGATCAGATTCAATAAGAGATACGAACCAGCCATCGACTACATCTTTGGCAGCACGTTAGTAGTAAGAGACTTAGACGCTGCCCGTTCCCTTAAGCACACAGATTTGCGCAGAGTTACTTTGGACGGCGACCTCATAGAGCCTTCAGGACTAATAACAGGCGGATTCTACGAAAAAGGAAAACTTGTAGGTGAGAAACAAAATCTACCCAAACTCGAAGAAGAGCTGAAGGGACTCGAGGAAACCAGAAAACCCCTATCTGACAAGCTTCAGAGTCTGACCAAGTCGTTATCAGAACTAAGGAAAAATGCCAGTATGGACGAAAGAAAATTGGAGATAACAGCTGTTCATCTGAGTGAGAAGATCAACAAGACTAGGGAATTTGAGCAAGTACATCAGAACGCAGCAAGTGAATTAAACTCTAAGAATGAGCGACTCGAAGAGTTGGCTCGGGATTTGGCGACGCTGAATAACGTCATCGAGAAGTCTAAGGAGAGTCTGTCAGCGCTCGCTTCCAAGGAAGAAAGCCTAAGGACGGTTCTCGATACATCTGGAGCCTCAACCGCCGGTGGAGTGCTCAAGGACCAGGAAAATGAGTTGGCCAAGTTAAATGGAGAACTGAAGAAGGTTGAAATTTCGATGGCTGAGAACACAGCGAGAATTGAGCAACTTACGCCACAAACTGAGGAAGCAAAGAAGTCCATAGATCAACTTAGAAGTGTGATACCTTCGCTTCAGTCCGAACTCGAAACTAAACAGGCAAGACTCAATGTGTTGAATGAGGAACTCAAGAACGTATCGACGAGACGAGACCAAGCAAGAGGAGAAGTTGAATCACTAAGAAAGGAGTGGGGCGAAAAGAAGAAAAACTCCCGAGACACTTCGAGGCAGCTAGGCGTTATCAGAGAGAACATCAACACCCTGCAGATGGACATAAATGGTTACGGTATTAGAAAAGAACACCTGGAATCGGAGATAGCTTCCACGGAGAAGAGGATACAGGAATTTCCTGAGTTCCAATCACAATCTATTGGAGAAATCGATGAGCAAGAGGTCTCTGCCAGAATAGGGATAATAAGAGAAGAACAAGTGGTTTTGGGAAACGTTAACATGAAAGCCATAGAGCAATATGCCACTGTAAACGAAAGCTATGATGAAATAGTGAAGAAGAGAGATAAGGTACTTGAAGAAAAGACATCTATTCTTGAGTTTATGGAGAAAATAGAGAGGGAGAAACTAAAGAAGTTCATAGACACTTTCAGCGACATATCTAACAACTTCAAAGAGATATTCAACTATCTCTCCCCTACCATCCGAGCCGAGCTAGTTCTCGAAAACTCTGACCAACCTTTGCTGGGCGGAATCGCCATCAAGGTAAGAACCGCAGGTATCATGGAAGTCACGAATATCGAGGCGCTATCTGGTGGAGAGAAATCATTGACAGCGCTAGCCTTGATATTCGCAATCCAGAAGCACCATCCTGCGCCCCTATACATAATGGATGAAATTGATGCTTTTCTGGATGAGGTTAACGCCGTTAGAGTGGCGGATCTTCTTAAGGAGTTATCCAAAACATCTCAATTCATAGTAGTTACACTCAAACAGGCTGTCATGACAAGGGCAGATACCCTGATAGGTGTCTCCAAGGATGCTGAAACAGGTGTCTCGAGCATAGTATCCGCAAATGTCGAGGAGATTACAAAGGCATCCGCTACATGAATCATCCTCCTCTAAGGCATAAGGCGAGGCAATGACTTATGAACGAAAAGAACCTTCCGTTTTGGTTGCAGCCTCCATGGTCATTCCTCCTCGATTCACTAAAAGCTAGTAAACTCTCTCCATGGGACATTGACATCGCATATCTGGTCTCATCATTTTTGCAAAAGATGTACGAGCTTGGGGTCATCGACTTCAGAATATCCGGTCGCGCGCTTCTGTCAGCATCGATAATTCTAAGACTGAAGACACAGCAGCTTTTGGAACTTAACACGGCCCCCGAGTTAACTGAGGAAGAAAAGGAGTTGATTCTGCCACCTCTTGAGATGCCTCTGCGGTTGACCTCCAGAAAGATCACCTTAGACGAGCTTCTAGTAGCATTAGAACGGGTGCTACTACAAGGAGAGGAGAAAGCAAGCAGGGCGAAGCAATTGGAAAAGATGTCTTCATACATAACTCCATTGGTCTTCGAACTTGAGCCTGATATGGTGAACGTGGAGAAAAGCATCAATGAGACTCTTCAAAGGATCCTGATTCTAGCATCGGCAACTCCCGTGATTAGGTTCTCCCTGCTCCTTTCCGAGAAGACTTGCAAGGAAGTCGTTAGAATTCTACTAAGCTGTCTCCACCTGGCTAATCGAGGAAGGATAATGGTCTGGCAAGAAGAGGAGTTCGGAGAAATATTCATTACTCTCATCAACGGAGAGTGCCAAAAGTGAGTTCTCCTCAAAACAGGAAAGCCCTAATCGAAGCTGCGCTGTATGCGGCCGGGAGACCGCTATCATTAGAGGAACTCGAAAAGGTTTCAAAGGCAAGAGGAAGAACCGAAACCGAATCGCTCGTAGGGGAACTCACAAACGAGTACCGAGACAGAACCAGTTCCCTAGAGATAGTACAGGTTTCAAAAGGAAAGTACGCATTCCAACTGAAACCAGAGTATTCAACCAAGGTCTCCCGTCTGTCACCTGGGGGCTTACTCAGTTTAGGCGCACTCAAGACGCTGGCACTTATCGCTATTCGACAACCAGTTAAACAGTCCGAGGTAATCAACATAAGGGGTTCCCACTCATATGAGCACATCCACAAACTAGAACAACTGGGTTTCATCAAGAAACAACCGAGTGGAAGAACTGTTGCACTCTCCACTACCAAAGTGTTCGCTGAATACTTTGGCTTCGATGAAGAACCTATCAAACTCAAGGTACAGTTGCATCGTAGACTGATGAGACCAAGTGCCAAGGACGAATCTCAAAGTTCCTTGTTCGAAGCGCAAGTAGCGAAAGAAGAAGCAGAGGATGAAGAGAACCCATAGACGGCAAGTTGCTACCTAGGCCTATGAACTTCCTTTTGCTCTAACATTTCTCAAGCTCTTCGCTACGGAGATTATCATCTTTCCTTTAGGCATGACCTTGCTTACCAGAATCCTCCCACTCTTCTCCCACCACGCTCTGGGATAGGCTGCGGATTTGTCGATCTTGTAGGGAATACCCAACATCTCGATCGCCCTAGCCAGCTCATCGGCTGTCGGTCTCTCTATAGCTAGTTTACGCCCTATCTTACGTCCTTCTTTTCTCGTCTTGGCTGCGTCAAAATAGGTTACCCACAGCACTACTTCCCCTGATTTCCTCATGCGTTCACTGCTCTCCTTCTATCCGTTGCCATCCTGACTACTTTCCCTGATCTTACGCAGGATTTCCCTAAAACCTATATATTCTAACTGACTATAAGACTTCGACCTAATGTAGGATAACAGCGTTTGGCAATTTGTCAGATATACGGTTTCTGCTCTTGAAAGTTTCGTGCGTATTGAGGTGAAAAACAATTGGGCAAGTGGCAAGGTCGTGCCGGGCGAAGATACACGGGCGCAGCAATAAAGGTTTCGAGAGGAAAAAGAGCCTACGAAATCGGCGGGGAAGCAGCTGAGACCAAACTCGCTGAGAGAAAGTTTGAGCAGAGAACTGGAATGGGTGGCAACGTGAAGACCAAATTGCTCCAAGAGGAATTCGCGAACGTCACTGATCCACGGACTAACACAACCAAGAAAGCAAAGATAACTCAAGCCCTCAAAAACGCTGCTAGCATCGACTACCAGAGACGAGGCGTAATCTCAAAAGGAGCAGTAATCAAAACCGAACTCGGCGAAGCCGTAGTCACAAGTCGCCCGGGTCAGCACGGACTAATAAACGCGCTACTAGTGAAGAAGAAATAGAGTATAGAAGGAAAGGCATCCTCAAGGAGCGACGGCTACAAACTCAGTTTCTCAACTAGCTCCTTGTATCGGTTTCTAACGGTAACTTCCGTGACCCGTGCAACCTCGGCTACATCACGTTGTGTTCTCCTCTCATTGAGAGACACACTTGCTATGTAGATCGCTGCAGCAGCAACGCCGGTAGGGCCTCTGCCAGATGTCAGCCCCCTCATGCTGGCATGCTTAAGTATCTCAACAGCTTTCGATTGAACCTCTCCTGACAAGTTCAACTGACTTGTGAATCTTGGAATGTAGTCAACTGGGTTGGTCGGAGGAATTACTATATTCAGTTCTCTTGCGATGAACCTATAGCTTCTCCCGGTTTCTTTCTTGCTTACTCGAGAAACCTCGGTTATCTCATCCAATGTCCTCGGAACTTTGCACTGCCGACATGCAGCGTATAGAGCCGCAGCCGCAACCCCCTCAATCGATCTGCCACGGATCAGCTTTTCCTCTACGGCCTTCCTATAGATTACAGCTGAAGCCTCCCTCACGTTACGAGGAAGCCCCAGATGAGAGGCCATCCGATCAAGCTCTGAAAGAGCGAACGCGAGATTTCGCTCCATAGCGTCTGAAACCCTAATTCTCCTCTGCCACTTCCTCAAGCGGTAAATCTGAGCCCTCTTTCTCGGAGCCAGGTCCTTCCCAAAGCTATCACGGTTCCTCCAGTCAATCATAGTAGAAAGACCCTTGTCATGAATCGTATAGGTCGTCGGGGTCCCAGCCCTCGCCCTCTTCTCCCGTTGCTCATGGTCAAAAGCTCTCCACTCAGGTCCTGCGTCTATCATGCGATCCTTAACCACTAAACCGCAGTTCAAGCACGTTAGTTCCGCTCTTTCATAGTCCCTGATAAACTTGGTATTTCCACACTCACTACACTTAACTTGATAATCGGGTACCATTCCATCCTTACTGTTCTTTTCCAGTACTTCTCTACTATTGTTCGTGATAGTCACCTCCTTTTCTAATCTCAGAAGACCTGAGCCTGCTGCCTCCAGGTAGGACTGTCCTCCCCCTGTCCTGCGCGTAGAAGAGGGTTTCTCCTACAAGGTCCTTCAGAGACTCTCTGTTGAATGGCGACTTAACCGAGACGTAAGGCGCCTTCTTCGGACCAAAAACATCACTGACTTGACCAACTCTCTTGGCGCTCTCGGTTAAAACAGTTGCCCCCAGAGGTGCAGCGACATCCGCACGGACAATCAAGCTTCCGCTCGAAGAAATATGGAGAAGTTTCCCGAGCTTGATCAAGAAGCCACCACCGGGAGTTGAGAACCCAAAGTAGACAAATAGAATCACTTTATTAACCTTACGGTTACGCGCTCAACTTCGCCACAGAAAATTGACAGGATTTTCTCTGAATGATGTGAGGAAACAAGATCTTCCCAGCAACGATCAAAAATCTATGCGGGAGAGCTCCTGTCCAGGGCATCCTTTTGTCTACGGTTCTCCGCTCTCAAGATTACCCCAAATCGATCTATCCGTGACCCCCTCATGGATTATTGGCAGAGGAGACTTGTCCCATCACTCCAAAACAACATAATGTATTTATTGTTAAGAATACATTTGACTATGTTATTCACTCTCCGATCTAACATCCAAAAGTGCGCTGAACCCTTCTTATACGACGTAGACACATTGATGTGTATAATGCGATGAACTGATTCTTCGGAGGTTCATAGCTTTGAGAGAGCCAAGTAAAGCACACTTGAAGGACGCGCAATCCTCCACAGGAGGTCAACGCAATTCTTCAAGAACTTCTGGCAGAGGTGGGGGTTCCAACATAGAATCGACGGCTATTCAATTCATCAAGAGGGCGGGTGAAAAAGGCGTTCTCCAGAACGAACTACTGAAAAAACTCGGCGTGACCAGCCGTAAAGGTCTGAAATTGGTCTCAAGGCTCGAAGAGCGAGGCTTGGTCACGAAGTCCCGAGAGCTTTACGGCGGTAAATGGACATACAGGCTTGTCTCCCCAAATGAAAAGGTTTTGAATATCAGGTGGGATGATCTGGACTGCCCCTGCTTCTTCTGTGGCGATGGCGGAAGATGTGGGCTTGGTAACGTCGTTTCACCAAGTTCCTGCTCACCACTCTCCGCATGGATAAAATCCTCCTTAGGTCAGGGTGAGAAACCTCCGCAGGATAGTGCTTGATTGGAACCCGCTAACTTGATCGCCTTATTAGTGACCGAACTGTTTTTATGTCTGCAGTTGTGCGGATGCAGGTTCCTTTGAAGTGTGTGGGCGAAGCAAAGTGGCCGCCTTCTCGAAGAAGTTTCACTATCTTAGAAGTGGAAGGCGAGTTCAATCCTTCTGAATCTGATATGCTATGCAGATCATAGTAGGTTGGAGGACCATCTAGCTCAGATGAAATCAAACTTAGCATCTTAATGAGCCTTCGATTCGGTCTATGCTTTACATCTTCAGCTACAGTCCTAGCGGTATCCACAAAGTCTCTATTCCAGAGCTCTCCGCACCATAGTGGTCCTGCTGCTTTCATCTTAGATCCACAGACTTCGCACTTCAAATCTTCCACTGACGTCAAGAGCGCTTTTATGACTTTTCTGTTATCGCAGTTGAAACAGTGTAGAATATATCCGACTCCCCTTGGGTTCTCGTCAGCCTCGGACGCACCCTTACTGATCAGAAGATAGGTTCTAACATAGTGGTCTGAACTGTGGGAGAATAAGACTCTAACTCCCGAGTCACATCTTGATGCAACCAGAGTTATGGCACCTATGAGAAGTCTAACCGCGATCTCATGGCAGTACTCGGTGCGAAGAGGTATCCCCCCGTACTTCCGTAGACACGCCTCTTGGTGGATGCCACAAAGGGGTTGCATATCGGTCGCGGTCGCGCAAAGCAATCCCCCTTCCTTCTTCAATACTCTGATAGCTGGATCAATAAAATGGATAGGGGATCCAAAAGGATCTACGTCCACCACATCAAACCTATGACCACGTGATAGACACGTATCCAGCAGTAGGTTTGCATCCCCTCTAAAAACCTTTACTTTATCTAGGACACCGTTGAGGGTGGCGTTAACGTTTGCAAGGAAAACCGCTCTTGGATTTACGTCTCCAGCAACTATGCTTCTAATCCCCGGCACTTCGCAAGCCCACCTAACCACCCTTACACCGCAACTTGCTAGAGGCTCACATAAATCCATTTCTTTTCCAATCTTGTTGTAGTATGTGTGAACAAGACAGACAGAAACGTCGCGTGAGAACTCCATGCGAGGATTGTAGAAAACGACGTCAGAAGCTGACACAACTCTCTTAACAACAGGAGCGCAGAAGCGAACACTTCCTTCCCTATATTCCTTAAGGGGAAAACCGAGAACCTCTTCTGCCTCACTGATGAATTGTTCAGGCATTTTGAAAAAGCAACTTCCTAAAAACCTTTGAGTCTGGGAACTCGTTCACTGCTTTACATCGCGTCTCCGCGTGCTGATCGTTTCCAGTAGTTGAGAAGCATCCTCCATAGACTCTAGTTCATCCCTGCTTACGACTGGGACTCCCTTCATGACAGCCGAGCGAGGGTGATCTAAGACGAACATAGCAAGTGACCTTACAATGCTGGAAAAACTCCCAACCGCCTCTATTCTACTCTGAACTCTTCTCTCAGAGGCATACCCTATACCCGTAACCACGACGTTACCCATCGCTTTGGTATATGTTATTGCATCAAACGGAGTACCCTTGGCCCATATAACCTTCAGACCAAGATCCGAAAGAACACGGCTGACACTTTCCTCAAGTTCATCATCAATTTGCCTTAGAGTATTCATGTCCTCGATAGCTCTATCTCCGGCCTTGCAAGAGAATATGTTAAAAGGAGTCGCTATGGGAGTCCCGAACAGTTCTTCGAGTTTGATTGCTGTATCCAGCGTACTGTCCATTCCCTTTCTTTCGTACTCGTATATTGCACGTCTAGAGACTCCAAGATGCTCAGCTAGAGTTCCGAGTGAGAATGACTCCCTTTCTCTTTCTTGCTTTATCTTGTTACCGTTCAATTGAACGTAGAATCCGCCTCTCTTAGCATACACGGTCGGAAAGACGCCGTGTATCAACGCTTGCTTAAGCGTGTTGTAACTGAAAGCTGGTATTGAAAATCTCTCGTACAGGACATCATCTTCGACCCTGTCTTTGCGTGTCCGTTCACCAATCAGTATCGGTGAAGCAGACAACAAGCAACTCAGCAACTTAAGCTGGAAAGCGTGCTTATCTTGGAAACTGTCGATGTTCGCAAGTACCTTGATGAGTAAGATCATCTCACCTTTCCTTGCTGCCACATCAAAGCAAGATGACCTAAGGCTACAAACATCTGAAATCCGGAAACCAGCCTCTTTCAAAAGGCTTACAACACGAAGAACTGCCTCAGATCTCTCACGGAGCATCTCGCATCACAATAACACACTACTTGGACATTTTTAAGAGTAACTCTGAGACTGATAAAACTTTTCATAGGGCGGTCCAGATAACACGCCCATTTAGGCAATTCTGACAAGGATATGAACTCAAAACGTTCCACGCCAACTCAGAAGCCCTGCTCATCGGCTCCTGCAAATCCAATTACGCTTAGGGTTCTTAGTCTTCTTCTAAGCCCCTGAACCTGAGGGCGATAGAGGTACTGCGGTACATCAGCACTTCCGTAGCTGGCGAACGAATCCTTGGTGATCCCTAGGATCTTTGATGCAAGGAATGCCTCTAGCTTCCCCCCACTTATACTGAACAAACCCTCACCCAGATCTATACGTCTCATCAAAATAATCGGAAGATGCAGTCTACTATGCAGATCATCCGGAACCAAGTTGGCAATGTTGAGCAATTCGTCTTTGTCTATCCAGAGACTTGTTCCATCTCTTGCTTTGATTGCTGGTTGTTCTTCCTTCAAGAGTTCATTGAGTGGTACAGTCTTCCTAGGAAGATGATCATTCATCTTGTTTACGTCCCACTTCCAGATATATCTTAATATCCTGTCAAATCCGGTCTTCTCATTCCTCATCATTCATCAGCCTTGTCTTCTATCCAAAATGAGATTCGCTATCTCTTTGATCAGAATTAATTGTGATTTTCGAGTTCCTTATATTACCTTCGCATGCTTCTTAGGGCCATTAAAGATACATTTTAATAACAATTGACTCAATTATATTCGGAAGAAACAGAACCATTGCGAATTTCACAGAGAGAGAAGATGATCCAGGATGCTTGGGGAGAAAATGTTTCAGAAGACCCTTGAATCGCTAGGGAAGCACGAAGGAGTGAAAGGCGTCATTGTAACGAGCAAAGAGGGTTTGCCAATCAGCACGACGATGGATTCCGAGAAGACGGAAAAGATCTCAGCACTCATAACTTCACTTGTTGGTAAAGCCAAGTCCGTCGTCAAGGAAATTGGTGAAGGCCCACTTAAGTTCCTAACAATCGACATAGAGAATAAGGAGGTCTTGGTGGCGCCAGAAGAGGAGTGTGTGCTTATAGTTCTTCGCGAAAAGAAAACCGCGAAATAGAAAAATCTGATGAATAAAGAATATGTTACGAATTCATTTCAGAGGAAACTGACTGATAGGTTGTCATGATTATTTCGAGGATGAGCTTCTATCATAGCGGTAAGAGAAGACGCAAGGAATGGAGAACAAAATAGATTCGGAGGAGAAGAAGTGATGGATGTCAAGGCCTTTGACAAAACACTAAGCAGTATAATAAAGAGTGAGCCTGGAATTAAGAAAGTCATACTGGTCGATAAGACAGGGTTAACTATCGCCCATGTATCCAAGTTTACGTATCAATCCTTTGATGTCGATGGTGTGGGGGCCATTGCAAGTGCTGTGTTCTGTGCTAGTGAGGAGCAGGGTAAGAGTTTAGATATCGGCGATCTGAGAATAGTGACCTCGGAATTCGATAACGGGAAAATCTTTGCCGCCAGCTGTGGGAAGGGTGTCATATGTGTGATTACGGATCCTGAGATAAACATAGGAATGATAAGGTTAGTCCTGAAGAAATCTGCAGACGAACTGCAGAAAATACTTAGCGAATTCTTAGAGTCACGAGCGCCTGTTCCAGAAGCGAGAAAATCTGAAGAAGAGGAATTGAAGGCAGCACTCAGTGAACTAGAAAAGATCCCCTGATGTCCATTTTGGGAAGGTTGATCTCCTGTGAACAAAGATTCCGAGGGAAGAATGCACTTCAAAATAGTGTTCTGGGGGCCCACGCTCTCGGGGAAAACCACGGCTCTTCGGTGGATATATGACAATATTGAGGGTCTCGCCAAGGGAGGGTTCACTTCAGTCGAGGATCCCACTGGAAGGACTCTTTACTTTGACTATACCCCATTGTCAGCAAGTGGCAAGGTCATATTTGATGTTTTCACCGTCGCGGGACAGAGAAGACATAGGCATCAGAGAAGGATCGTGATCCAAGGAACCGATGGAATCATATTTGTTGCAGACTCAGTACAGTCTCAACAGAATGATAATGTTGAAAGCTTGAATGAGCTGAAACAGATGCTCGGAGACACCTTTAACAATAGCATACCGACGGTTGTTATGCTCAACAAAAGAGATGAGGCGGGCGCATTGGACCGAAAAGTTCTCGTTGACTCTATGGCACTGAAAGACGTACCGATTTTTGAGACGATAGCTACGAAAGGGGTCGGCGTACGTCGAGCCTTCCAAGCGATCGCGAGAGACGTACTTCTTAAAAGACTTTATAAGGGATCGCTTCCAACAGGTTAACGTAACAACAACCATCGCCGTGTTCTAGTTCACTACTCCTATTCATTTTCAGATCATCTTTGTGATTCAGAATAGTGTTTTGGCGAGGTCGAGTAACAGCTTGGAAACGGCTTCTGGACAAAAAGGTGGAAGCCTTGAGCAAGTTCTCAAGGATCTGGAAGCATCGGTTCCTGAGATCGAAGCCGCAATAATAGTAAGTGTAGAGGGGCTCCCAATAGCTTCAGCCTTGCCCGCAGATGTCGATGAGACCAAGATAGCAGCAATGACGGCAGCAATGCTTTCCTTGGGTGAACGTGCATCCTCTGAACTCGGCAAAGGAGAAATAGAACAGATCTTTGTCAAGGGAAAGGACGGCTATATAATAGCCATGGGAGCGGGATCCAATGCTGTACTAACAGTGTCCGCAAGAAAAGATGTGAAACTCGGGCTCGTATTCCTTGACATGAAGAGAGCGGCGGACCGAGTAGCCGAATTAATATGAAAGATCCTGCCAAGCATGAGGCGGGATCGGTCCGACTTTATGTGACACCAGCCTGGCAGGCTGCGTTAACATTTCCAAGGTTACGCTGAAGATTTGTTGTTAGCTAGTGTAGCTGGAGGGGACTACATAGAAAAAGGTATAAAGTGACTGATGCGAGAATAACTTAAAGTAGGCATTCCATCTTTACTAACTATTCGAGAAGGCAGCCAAAGGGAGAGGCTTAAATGAGAATCCTGGCGCCACTTTACAGAGCGTATGAATGGTTACTTTGGAGAGAGATCGGCTCCAAGAATGGCCCTAAGCACATAGGGATCATACTTGACGGAAACAGGAGGTTTGCTAGGAGCAGAGGCCTTAATCCATGGCTGGGACACCGACTCGGCGCAGATAAGGTGAGAGACTTCTTACTTTGGTGTTTCGAGGCAGGGATAAAGGTTGTAACAATGTACGCTTTCTCGACTGAGAATTTCAACAGATCCCGAAGAGAAATTGAGGAGATCTTCTCCATAATCAGAGAAAGATGCAATGAAATACTTGAAGACCCGCTCATCCATAAGTACAAGGTGAGAATAAAAGCCATTGGCCGCACTCACCTGCTTCCAAAGAAGATAAGAAATACGATTAGGGAAATAGAGAAATCAACGGAAAAATACGATATGCACTTCCTCAACATTGCTATTGGTTATGGTGGAAGGACAGAGATAGTGGATGCCTTCAAGGAAATAGCGACAAGAATATCAAATGGTGAGTTGGCACCAGAGCAAGTCGATGAGAGACTGATAGGAGACCACCTTTATACAGCGGGCTTGCCAGATCCAGATCTAATAGTTCGCACCTCGGGGGAAGAACGACTGTCAGGTTTCCTGTTATGGCAAGCAGCGTACTCAGAACTCTACTTTTGTGATGTCTATTGGCCAGCCTTCAGGAGAATAGATCTGCTCAGAGCAATAAGATCATTCCAGCAAAGAGAAAGAAGATTCGGCATTTAAGAACAGAACAGAGAAGAGGTCGACCCAAGATTAGCAAAATCAGCAGACTCGCGAAGTTACTGAGATTCAGAAGAAAAGGAAAGAGAATAGGGTTAATCGTAGATGGCTCCAGCCTCGACTCCAAGGAGTACCATCCTATGATAGGCAAGGTGAAGGATCTTCTGGAAGACTTGGGAGTCACAAAGGTGGCAAAGGTGGTTGTCAGTCAACAGTCATCGCATGAGGAAACCATAAAATTGATCACTCAGCAAGGTTACAGCCCGATGGTCGTGCCAGGGGATGTCGATGTTCACGTAGCCCTAGAGGCAGCCGATATGGCATTCAACCCGAAACTCAGCTCTATTGTCCTTCTAACAACGAACCTTAATATTCTACCAGCCCTCACCAAGGCAAAAGAACTTGGAAAGGAAACCATACTGCTACGCATGCCAGACAAAACCAATGAGGCTCTCGAAAATGCCGCCGACATAGTCATACTTCTCGATTTCACCAGAAAACAGGAAGGAAGAAAGTAAGACCGAGCAGCTACGAATTAAGGCTTCTAGGTTTCATCGAAAAAACCTTTCTGCACTAGAACGGATAACTCATCCATCGTGAGTTTACCGCCTTTCTTGACCTTTTCGGATGCTTGTGTAGCGATCTGTTCTATCCTCTGTTGCACGTCCTTCATTCTTTCCTCTTTCTTCCTTGTCATTTGATGATTAGTCTTTTCGTTTAGCTCTCTGATTTTTCCTTGTGTCTTCCTTAAATTAGAGAGTGTTAGGCTTGCGGAGTTGAATGCTTCAACGTATTTTTCGTGGGCTTCGTCAGCCTGTTTCTTTAGATCGCCGATTTGCTTCATCAGATCAATGGCCTTGGTGTGGTGATCCTGAGATACTTTGACCTGTTCAAGCATCTGAGTTCTTAGCTCATCAAGCTTGTTCTTGATCGCCCTTGCCCTGCCAATAACTGGGGCAAGCGTAGCGTCAACTTCATCGATCATCTTAGTCTCTGCCAGTTTCTTCTCCAATAGGGAGATCTCTCTTACTAGTTCGTTCTCCTTGCTCAAACTCAAAACGTTGGTCTGAAGAAACCACTCAAGCTTCCTGATCCTCTCTCTGACTCGATCAGGGTCATCTCGTAGGGACGAGATCAATTCTCTCCTACTCGTGTTAAGCTTGTTTATTAGACTCTTCGTTTCTTCATGTTCCTTGCTGAAGCCTTGCTTCAGAACCTTGAACTCAGCAACCTTTTCATTCGCGCAGTCCCTCTGTTCACGTTCCTCCTTCAGTTTGGTGACAAGCGGACTCCTTGTCTTGTTCAGAACGTCTCGCTTAGCCTTCCACTCTAACGCCTTCTTGTAGTAGTCTTCCATTTGATTCCTGAATTCAGCTAATTGCTCGTATAATCCGACTAGTTCTGGATTGGCTTTGTCCTGCGAACCCTGAGGCACTTCCTAGACACCTTGAGAGAATCGGTCACAGGTAACCACTAGTTCATAGGACGTCACAGAGGCTACTTCCTGCTACCTATCAGGACTATGTCACCCACGGCAACAATCAGTTCATAGGGAACAAGCACTACTCCGCTATCTGGCTTCTCTCTCTTTCCCTCGATCTTTATTTCTATAGCTGAAACGGACCGCGCATCGGAGTCGATCAGAACCTCGGTCACATGACCCACATACTTTCCCGTTAGATTATACACGTTTCTGTTAATGATCTCAAAAACCCTGAAACTGCTAATGCCTCAGCCCTCCACATCATAGACTTCTGTTACCTTTTGTCTCCCTGGTTGACAAGATTATCCTTGCATCCACAATCTTCGCTCCTTGCGGATAGACGAAAATAGGATTCAGATCTAGTTGTTCGATCTCGGGGTGCTCAGTGACTAGTTTGGAGACTTTGAGGATTATGTCTACGAGGGAGTCGATATCAGCGGGCTTCTGTCCTCTAATGCCCGTAAGTATCGGGTATCCCTTTATCTCTTGTATCATATCCCGCGCGTCGTATTCAGTCAGTGGAGCTATCCTAAAAGACACATCCTTCAGGACCTCCACGAAGATCCCGCCCAGCCCGAACATTAACGCTGGACCAAACTGTGGATCCTTGGCCATTCCAACGATAACCTCATGACCTTGAGGAGCAAGTTCCTCAACGATAACCCCCATAACCTTTGCATCGTCCTTGAACTTTCTAACATTCTTAACGATCTCCCCGTAGGCTTCTCTAACCTCAGAGTCGTTCTTGAGATTAACCTTGACTGCACCAACATCACTCTTATGAAGAACATCAGGTGAAACTATTTTGAGGACAACAGGGTACCCTACTTGATGAGAATAATTGATAACCTCTTCAACTGACTTACAGACCTTGAACTTTGTTACGGGCATACCATAGGAGCCTACAACTTCCTTCGACTCAGGTTCAAGCAGAAAATTTCTGCCACCCGACAGGGCACCCATTATTATCTTGCCAACATTGTTAGTGGGCATCAGACCTCACCAGACAATAGACATTGCAACTCCTCTACAAAAACCAACTCGCTCTTAAAGTTGAAATCCTTTGTTTATAAGCATTTTCTGTGAGAAAACGAAGGAGAACACTGAGTGAGCCGACAACAATGGCAGGTCTGAGCAAGGACTCAGAACGAATCTGGTTCATTCTTACAAGCCGACCCTCTACCGCGGTTCCTGAACCCAGATCCTCTCAAGTTCAGCGTACAGCTGATCCAGTCCTTCGCCAGTTTCTGATGACACTGGTATTATCTCGCTTCGCGACCCTACCCGCTCGAGTATTTCGCAGATCATTTTACTGATGTCTCGTGTTACCCCTCTTCCAACGTTGTCCACATCCTCGTACAACGCAGATGAATTCGTTGACCACTCGACAATTCGATCAATTTCCTCTCTTGAAAGCATGTCGCACTTGGAAAGTAGAGTGAGTTGGGTCGCTGCAAACCTGAACTGTAATGAGAGACCAAGTAGAGATAGAGAAACGAAACCTGTCGGGTATCTAGCTAGATTGGGGTCGAACAGATGGAGATTTGCTACCGTCGTGCCCTCAAGCGCAGACACGATTAGCGGACCTGTTGAACGATATGCAAAGAGTTCAATCTGTCCCGGGGTGTCTATTATGACGTATTCTCCCTTGAGACCCTCTATTTCCTCCTTGATTTTGTCGACTTTTCCTGCAACCATATCGACCGCCGCTATAAGCGCCCCATTTGGTCCCAAGCCGAACTGGTTCATTATGTCGTCAACGCTTGCATAATCTCTAACGTCAACGTCGGGCGTGTAAGGTAACCTTCTAGCTGCGGGATCGAGGTTGACTATAATAACTTCGAGATCATAATCCTTCATGCGGGATGCTAGGGTAGCTGTTAATGTTGATTTTCCGCAGCCAGCAGTCCCTATCATAACTGTGAAGTGCATGAAGATCCCCCAGAAGCCACAGTTCGACTCCTTCTGATAGTAAACCAAGTAGATACTATGTCAGCAATATAAAAAACTCTTGCCCATCTATCCTTTTGTCATTGTTTTTGGGAGACTCCTAGAAAAACAGTGGCGCTCGGTCGCCAATGGTGACGAGTAATCACTGGCTAATTCTTCATTCCTAGATCGTTATCGCTTGTCTGACTCTACGATACACGGGAAGAGCGATAACGATGCCAATTAGGCACTGCATTATATTGAAAGGAACTTCAAGTATGGCGAGAACCTTTCCCAATACGAGTTGTTCGTATAGAAAATATCCGGCCACCATAGATGCACCACCTATAAGCATTGACAGAACGCTTATGACTCCGCCGACTCCAGACCGATGGATCGCGTATAGAACCAAGAGAGCAGCAAACACAGAGATAACAACCCATATGACTGGTTCTATGATGACATCCGCAGACCACCACGCTCCTCCTCCTCCAGTTAGAGTGGCTAAGCCAGAATAGAAACCTATACCCACTAGCGCCAAATAGATCCCTATCGCTAGCCCAGTTAGTACAGATATTCTCTTACCTCTGTCCTTGGATATCCCCAGCTTAACTCGCTGAGAAAGCGAACCTACAATGAATCCTTCAACTCCCTTGATCACTAGGGTGCCTGGAGCAAAAAAACCGAAGCCGGTAAATACATCCGCCAAAGCTGACCCGAAACCACCAGAGAAAGCTCCCACATATGGTCCAAAGAGGAGACCTGAAAGATAAACCATTGACTCGCCCAAATTAAAGTAGCCACCTGTAGCGGATATGTAGAGCTGGAACGAGACAGTCACCAATGTAACACATGCAGTCATAACGGCCGTGAATGCCGTTAACTTGGCTGGAGAACTTACTATAATGTCCTTTTCGCTTCTCATTCTTTTATCCTGCCCTCCCTCGCCACCAAGTTTCGACCTTCATGGGCATATTAACTGATCATTGGTCAATTCCAAGTGAAAACGGAGATGAGATATAAGTCTTATTAGGAGGACTTAAAGTAGAGGACTTGCAGGCGGGCGAGAGAGGTTCAACTGTTCGTTAACTGACAAAGGGGAGAAATGCTTAGAGCTCTGGGAGGGATCTATTCTCTGAAGCAGTCTTCCTCTCTCATCATACCTGATGGCTGCTGAAATCGGACACGCAAGAAGCGGGAGACCTATAGATTGACAAACATGATTCTGCGCTTCTCTTCAGATCACAGTGAAATGGAAGATTTAAGAACCCCCACTAACTTATAGGAGATTGGTGTTTTCCGTGGACGATCTTGAATTCAATCCAGAAGTCTTCGAATTCGAAAAGAAGAATAAGCTAATAAAAGTGACGATGACAAAGCCCGTAGAAGATCTTCTGATTGCAGGAAGGGATTTATCTTCCACCCCCAAAGGTCAAGATGTTCAGCTTCCATTCTGGGCTGCCGACGTGCTGATAAATGCAAATGTCGCTGTAACCAGAGAGACCCAGAAACTCAATTACGAGGATTTCCACAAGATCCTCTGGAAAGAACAGAGAGAAAATCAACTTCAAAAGTTGCCGGAAGAATTCTATATACTTGCAAAGGAACTCATGAGTTCGCTTCGAGAGAAAGCCAGTAAGGAAACCCACAGCCTCGACAGTATCAAAGAGCTTACTCAATTCGAAACGCTTCTAAGAGATACCGTATCAATCCGTCTCTCTAAGATTGTGAAGATCTCTCTCCGAGGCGGGGACTTACATGGGATCATCAACTCGATGACAAGTGAGGAAGCGTGGTTATATCAACGGTTAACCAAACTATTAAGATGTTGGGAGAAGGGGATTCTGGGTAAATGAGGTGACAATTCTGAAATGGCTAATCAAAGCGTTACAACAGGGACTGAAGAAGAAGTCGATGTGTTTCAACGTTTCTCGACATTCTTTAAGTCATACCGAACCGAGTCTGGGTCATTGAAGTATCGTGAGATGATCCAGCGGCTACCTTTGACTGATGAGAAGTCGGTAGTCATTGATTTCAATGAGTTACTGAGATTTGATCCCCAGCTTGCTAAGCAGATGACTGATAGACCAGAGTGGCTAAAACAAGCATCCGACGCAATTAAGGACATTGTTGATCTCGAAGACCATGACTATGTTCTCAGGGTGCTTGAGAAGGGAGCAGAGTTCAAGGCTCGGTTAAAGAATCTAGAGGAAAAAGTCAACCTCCGAATGATAAGAGCAAGCCACATAGGCAAACTGATCATGGTCGACGGTATTGTCACAAGAGTTAGTGAAGTAAAACCGCAACTAATCACCGCAATGTTTCAGTGTAATTGTGGTCAAAAGTATGAAGTCCCGCAGGTTGAGGGGAGGTACACTCCGCTCGCAACGTGCCCAGCTTGCAAGCGGGATGGTCCCTTCACATTGATAGCTGAGGATTCGAGGTTTGTGGACTGGCAGAAAATAAGGATACAAGAAATGCCTGAGGAACTTCCGCCTGGGCAAATGCCGAGATCCATCGATGTCATTGTGAAGGAAGACCTAGTTGATGCTGCTAGACCTGGCGATCGCGTTGCGATAATTGGAGTCCTGATGTCGGTACAGGACTTTGTTCCAAGGAGAGGCCGCTTGACCACATTCAGGACCTATATCGACACAAACTATGTGGATGATTCGGAAAAGGAAAGTGAAAGAGTTGAAGTCACGCCTGAAGAAGAGCGGGTAATACTTGATCTCGCCAAGGATGAGTGGGTTTATCAGAAGATAGTGAAATCTATTGCCCCATCGATTTATGGACTTGAAGACATCAAAGAGGCTATCGCCCTTACACTGTTTGGAGGCGTGCCGAAAACTCTTCCGGACGGCGTGAAGATACGAGGTGAGATAAATACCCTTCTTGTCGGCGACCCTGGAACAGCCAAATCTCAACTCCTGATATACACTGCTGAGCTTGCGCCAAGGGGGCTCTATACGTCTGGGAAGGGTTCAACTGCAGCAGGTCTAACGGCAGCTGTCCTAAGGGACGCAGACACTGGAGATATGACTCTCGAAGCCGGAGCGCTTGTGCTAGCTGATCGTGGGGTCGCTTGCGTTGATGAGTTTGACAAAATGAATCCCCAGGATAGAGTGGCTATTCATCAGGCTATGGAACAGCAAACGATCTCAATTGCCAAAGCTGGAATAGTTGCGACACTCAATGCTAGGGCAGCTATCCTTGCGGCAGCGAATCCAGCACTCGGGCGATACAACATATACAAGAACCCCGCGGAAAATATTGACCTACCTGTTACAGTTCTCTCAAGGTTCGACCTGATTTTTGTCATTATGGATAGACCCGAATCTGAGAGGGATAAGAGAATGGCTGAGCATGTTCTCTCCTTGCATTCATCAAGAGGAGTTGGCATTGAGGCTCCTATCACTCCTCAGCTTCTGAGAAAGTACATTAGCTATGCTAAGAAGAATATGATACCAGTACTGACTCCTGAAGCCGCCAAGAAAATACAGGAATTCTACCTTGATACCCGTGCAATAGGGGAGAACCCTGAGTCTCCTGTACCGATAACTGCGAGGCAGTTAGAGGCCCTTGTGAGGCTAGCTGAGGCCAGAGCAAAAATGGGATTAAAAAAGGAGATTACCGTTGAGGACGCCGAAGCTGTAATCCGTCTAATGAAAGTATCGTTGAAAATGGTTGGGATAGATAAGGAAACAGGCCGACCAGACATAGACACGATCATGGTAGGTAAGAGTAAGTCGCAACGAGAGAGATTAGACATTATACTTGACTTGGTGCGCGAACTCGGAAAAGACTCCAAGGATGGAATTGTCCCGGTAGAAAAAGTAATTGACGCAGCAAAAGCCCAGGGAGTAGAAGAGCATTTCGCTAGAGCAGCTGTCACCCAACTAATAAGAGAAGGCGTCCTCTATGAGCCAAAGCAGGGACTTGTGAGAAAGGCGTAAGGGAAAAAGAGGGAATGTCTTCAGAGGTCAACCTCACTCTTGAAGATCAGAAATTTGCCAGTTGCAGAGTCCGTTAAGATAATCTTAGAGAAGGATAAATACGTCGATCTATATCCGCCTCAGGAAGACGCTATTAAGAGAGGAGTTCTCGATGGCAAAAACCTGGTCATGGCTGTTCCTACAGCCTCAGGGAAGACTCTCGTAGCAGAGTTGTGCATGATCAAATCGATAATAGAAAATGGCGGCAAAGCCATCTACCTTGTTCCGCTTAAAGCACTGGCAGACGAGAAGTACAATGAGTTCAAGAAATATGAGAAGATAGGGGTTCGAGCGGCTTTATCGACAGGTGATTTGGATAGCTCGGATCATTGGCTTGAGAAGTATGACCTAATAATAGCAACAACTGAGAAAGTTGACTCTTTGATTCGTCATCATGCAAGTTGGATAGCTAGCTTGTCCACGATAATTGCAGACGAGATACATCTAATTAATGACCATGAAAGAGGCCCTACAGCTGAGGTTGTGCTTGCTAGATTAATGCAATTGAATCCCTCAGCCCAAATCCTAGCTCTCAGCGCCACCATAAGAAATGCAGATGAGATAGCGAAGTGGCTCAAAGCCGAACTGGTTACAAGTGAATGGAGACCAGTCAAACTGAAGGAAGGTGTATATGACTCGGGTGTGATTCACTTCGGGGACGGTCAAACCAAGCAGATACGAAGGAGAATAGAGGTACCTGTAATCGACTTGGCTCTAAGCGTGATTCAGGAAGGAGGGCAAGTACTGATATTCACGGATACACGAAAGAAATCAGTGAATTTGGCGACTAGGATCGCGAGATACACCGCTTCACTAGTCTCTAGCCCTGAGAGCAGAGCACTAGAACAGGTCTCAGGTTCAGTTTTGAAAACAGGTGAAGTTACCAAAGTCACTGAGAGACTTTCTGAACTTGTTGCGAAAGGCGTAGCTTTTCATCATGCTGGTCTTAGGTACCAAGAACGCAGAATCATAGAAAATGGGTTCAGAGAGAACAAGATAAAGATAGTTTGCGCAACACCTACCCTTGCAGCTGGTGTCAACCTACCAGCAAGGATGGTAATCATTGACAACTACAGACGATATGAGACAGGACTCGGGTACTACCCGATACCGATCCTAGAATACAAACAGATGGCGGGGAGAGCGGGCAGGCCAAAATACGATAAGGTGGGGGAAGCCGTCCTCATAGCTAGAGGGGGTGAAGAGAGAACAACCTTATTTGACACTTACGTAAACGGCGAGCCTGAGAAGATATGGTCAAAGCTCGGAAGTGAGTCAGCGCTAAGATCACACATCCTATCATCAATAGCTATGGGTCTAGCCAGCAACCAGAAAGAGATCATGGGCTTCCTTAACAAAACCTTCTACGGATACCAATATGATCCAAAAGACATCGAGGGCGTGATCGAAAACGTCCTAGAGTTCTTGATGTCAGAAAACATGATCAAAGAAGTGAAAGGAAGCAGATTAAATCCGACACCATTTGGAAGCAGGGTCTCAGAACTCTACATTGACCCCAAGTCGGCTGTCATCATAAGAGATGGCATGCAGAGCGGGGTAGAAAAGACAACCTTGGGAACAATTCACTTAATATGCCACACTCCTGATATGGAACCCATCTTCCTAAGAAGAAGAGACTATAAAGAGATGGAAATCTTCGCAGATGAGTCGCACGGTGAATTCCTTGTTGATGTTCCGGACCCGTGGAGTAACCCGGTGGAGTACGAACAATTCCTCTCAGAGGTGAAGACGACCCGTCTTCTACTCTCCTGGATTGAGGAGGTACCTGAAGATACTATAATTGAAAACTTCGACGTCGGCTCAGGTGATATATTTAGGTACGTGGAATCAGCTGACTGGCTTCTTTACTCAACCTGCGAAATCGCCAAATTACTTAACGCAAAAGGAGTTCTACCGCTGGTGTCTGACGTAAGAGAGCGAGTCACGGAAGGAGTAAAGGAAGAATTACTTGAACTCGTGAAGCTTAAGGGGATCGGCAGAGTAAGGGCGAGGATGTTGTTTAACGCTGGCTTCAAGACAATAAGGGACTTAAGAAACTCAAAGCCTTCCCAGCTTCTGTCAATACCGACTATTGGACCTGAGGTTGCAAAGAGTGTCTACGAACAGGTAGGAGCGATCCTTGAACAGTCAGACTGGAATCTCATGAAAACAAGGAAAACAACGGAATCAAAACAGGAACTACTCACACTGGAAGATCCCAGGAGCTGAGATTAAAGTTTTATCCAACTTGAGCTAATAGTAGGGTTGTACTCTAAATGGTCAAAGGCTGGCAATCCTACTAAGAAAACAGCCAGTTTCATCTGTTAATAGCTGAGGTGAATGACTTTTGGCTATCTGCCCGATAGATTCAGGAAGATATGGTTCAGAAGAGATGCGCCGAATATTCACTGAGAAAAGCAAACTTGACAAGTGGCTCGTAGTAGAGGCGGCCCTGGCAAGAGCAAACGCCAAGGTGGGAAATATCCCCAGTGAAGCCGCCGATGAGATCACGAAGAAAGCGTCCACGAATTATGTTGACATCGAAAGAGTCAAAGCTATTGAAAAAGAGATCGGCCACGACCTCATGGCCATGGTAAGAGCCCTCTCCGAAGTGTGTGGGGAAAGCGGCAAGTGGGTTCACTTCGGAGCTACTAGCTACGATATTGAGGATACCGCACTCGCGCTCCAAATCCGAGAAGCCATTGACATTATCCAGCAGAAACTCGATGAGCTTGAAGGAGTACTGCTGGATCTCTGCAGAGAGTATCGAGACCAGGCTATGCCTGGGAGAACTCATGGTGTACATGCGGCCCCGATTACACTAGGGCTGAAATTCACCGTGTGGCTGAGAGAGGTCTCAAGACACATCGAGAGACTGAATGAGTGCAGAAAGAGGATACTCGTTGGAAAAATGTCTGGACCAGTTGGGTCAGGGGCAGGATTCGGCCCAAGGATGTTTGAGATCCAAGAGACTGTAATGAACGAGCTTGGATTAAGACCGACAGAAGCCTCAACTCAAGTGGTTCAAAGAGATCGGCATGCCGAGTTTATTTCTTTGCTTGCTTTAACAGCTTCTTCGCTGGATAAATTCGCGACAGAGATCCGGAACCTACAAAGGACCGAGATTCAGGAACTCATCGAGCCATTCCGCATGGACAAGCAAGTAGGTTCCTCATCGATGCCAGCCAAAATGAACCCGGAGAAATGCGAGACAATATGCAGCCTAGCCAGGCTCATGCGACCCCTCGCCTTGGTAGCCTTTGAAAATGTCCCCCTCTGGCACGAGCGTGACATCACAAACTCGGCCAATGAGAGATTCATAATGCCCCAATCGTGCATTCTACTTGATGAGATGTTAAAAAGGATGACCGATATTCTCAAAGGGCTTAATGTCCTGCCCGAAAACATGAAGAGAAACTTGGAACTAGGAGAAGGACTCATAATGTCAGAGAGCATAATGCTCCTCCTTGCCAGAAAAGAAATAGGACGTCAGGAAGCTCACGAATTAGTAAGGCAATGCGCAATGAATTCGATAAAGTCGAGAAAACCATTTAGGCAACTTCTCCTCGAAAACAAGGTCATAAGGTCACATCTGAGAGAGGCTGAAATCGAGGACGCACTGAACCCAGAGAAATACCTGGGAAAAGCAAAGGAGATCGTAGACAGAGCAACAAAAGTGACTATCAAAGAGAGAGAACAAAGGGGACTGCTATCAAAAGCAACCTGAAACGGTAACCAATTAGCGGTAATGAAAGCGTTCTAGTGACATTTTCAAGACAAGATGATCGGTGCCAAATCTATAAATATGAATTACAGTAATAGGACACGGATGATTATCATGTCTCAAAAAGTGACTACAGCTCTCATCTACCATCCAAAATACCTAAACCATGACACCGGATCCGGGCACCCAGAATCGCGATATCGACTCGAAGCAATGATGAAAGCAATCAAAGAAAGCGGGTTACTAAACCAAGAGAAAAGCATCAGACTATTCCAACCCTCGGCAGAAAACGTTGAAAAAGCAATTCTAAGGATTCACCCAAGATCTCACATCGAGTTCGTAAAGAAGATCTCGGCTAGCAGCACATACGCGGACCCAGACACACCGGCTTCCCCAGAAACTTACGAAGCCGCCCTACTATCAGCAGGTGGCATCCTATTGGCTGGGGAAAAAGTGATCAGTGGAGAAGCCAAGAATGCTTATGCAATGGTTAGACCACCAGGGCATCATGCTGGCTCCACCTCAGCGAGAGGGTTCTGTTTCTTCAACAACATAGCGATCCTAGCTGAGCTGCTTCATCAAGAAAAGAACTTCAATAGGATACTGATCCTCGATTGTGATTGTCATCATGGGAACGGAACCCAAGAGATATTCTATGACAAGCAATATGTTTTGTACATTAGTTTCCACCAAGACGGAAGAACACTATATCCTGGAACTGGTTTTCAGGATGAAGTAGGCGTGGACGAAGGGGAAGGACATACTGTTAATGTTCCTCTGCCTCCTCTCACAGATCACGAGTATTACCTCAAGGCTGTGAGAGAGATCGCTGTCCCTATTGCAAAACAGTACAAGCCCCAGATAGTTCTGGTTTCAAATGGGTTTGATGCACACCATTTAGATCCCATATCGTCTCTTCAGCTAACCGCTGGAACTTATAGGGAAATAATGAAGACCGCCATGGAGCTGGCAGAGGAACTATGTGAAGGTAAACTTGTAGTCACACTAGAAGGAGGATATTCCTTAGAGGCGCTACCTCGCTGCATACTCAGTGTGCTATCTCAGCTGACGGGGGTCAAAATTGATGTCGATGATCCTCAGCCAAACCCTGATGAGCGGGTTAGAAACTACATTGAGAAACTAATAAGAGAAGTAAAGAGAATTCAATCGAACTACTGGAACCTATGATACTCACCTCACTCAAAGTAAGAATGAAGACCCCCTTTACAATGTGACCTTCTCTAGTTGCTTGAGGACGTATTCTCGTATCTCACGTGGGGTCGGTTGTTTTCTCACGATTCTTCCATTCTTGATCAGTGGCTGTAGCAGTGGCTCCATCTTTGCACCACATACAGGACATGTCGGGTTCGCATCGAATGAAATAGCCAAATCGATATAGCATTTCATGCATCTGAACACCTGCTTCTTACCAGAAACCTTACCACGCTTAGCGATGGGCTTCCCTTCGATCTCAACAATGTCAAAGGAAAGATCCACTGTTGGGGAGTTACTTATGTACGTGCCGACTCCAAACCCGTCAGCAAGTTGAGCAAGTTCCTTGACCGACTCCTCATTCAGCCCTCCTGAAACCATGATCTTGACATGGTTGTGCCCTCTTATTTCTAGTTCACGGCGAACCTCCCTGACAATGTCAGGCATGTTGCCTCTTCGGCTTCCAACGGTGTCAAGCCTAACCATCGAGAGGCGCTTCCCCAAAACTTCAGCAGCCATCAAAGATTCAATCTTCTCATCGTACAATGTGTCACAAAGCACGACACGTGGGACCTCAGGCGACATAATCTCATCAAAAGCCTTCCAGGCCTCAGCCTGGCTACCAAAGGCATCGTAGAACAAAAGGATCAGAGTATGCGGTATGGTGCCTGATGGCTCAATCCCGATTAGCTTTCCTCCAGCGACACCACTCACGCCATCCGCTGTCCCGACGTAAGCAGCGTAGTCAATTAGCGGAGCAATTGCTGGATGCATCCTCCTAATACCAAAACTCAGAAGAAACTTATTGCGCCCAATAATCTTACGCAGCCTAGCAGTCCTAGTTGCGATGCCAGAGGACTGACAGATTAAGCCCAACATGGAAGTATCGTACAACACAAACTCTGAAAAAGCGCCTTCAACAACCATAACAGGAGCCCTAATTCCTGAGCAGTCCCTAGCGTGGAAAACCGTTCCCTCCCACATACAGTAGACATCTATGGGAAGGCCTTCAAGGAGCCTGGCAACTTCGCCGACACCACATAGCACACCCCAGTTGGCGTTGTTTGGAAGCGCCCCCGTGGTCACCTCTACGACGACTTTCTTATCACCCAACCCTTTCTTCTCGAGAATCTCCTTCGTCCTGAAGAGGTAGATATCTGCTGTATCCCCCTTTCTGATCTCATCGTCATCCGCATAGTAAAAGAGGCGTTCCTTTCTCACCATTATTGCAACCACCTAGCATTTGGGAAACCGGTCATAGCGAATGGTGGGGCCGGAGGGATTTGAACCCACGATCGCCTGCGCCCCAGGCAGGCATCTTGATCCATTCTAGCCCAAGCCAAATGAGAGAAGGGAAGCTAGACGACGGCCCCTCTTGCCTTTACTTTCTTAGAGTTCTTCATTCCTTTATTTATGCTATGCTCTGCATGAATCAAAGGTATAGGAGATACTCTTGGAAATCTCTTTTAAACGCCTCAACGTATCTGATTCTGTACCAAGACTTTAATACAGAGTTATATTAAATATTTGATATTAAAAAAACAGGCTATTCATGTGTCGTCTCTTATTTGCCCTGATGTCGTAACGTATGTTTGATGTGGAGGTTTTGCTGGTATGGCTTCTTTGGTAGCGATGGTTAGAACAGGGGACGAAATAGATGAAGCTGTTCGTAGGGTCGTCGACCTTGCTGGTGGGATCGATGTTAAGCCTGGCGAGATTGTGCTAGTCAAGCCAAATATGAGTTGCGCGAAGCCTTCGGGGAGTGGACTCGTTACTAGCGTGGAGGTTGTTGCTTCTCTGGTGAGGTTGGTTAAGGAAATGGGCGCTAAACCTCTAGTTGGCGACCTCCCAATTGTTGGTTGGGATCCAGAAGAAACTTACCGTGTAATAGGCATTAGGGCCGCTGTCACCCGCGCTGGTGGCGAGTTTGTGGATCTCTCTAAGGATGAGACAGTAACCATCCACATTCCTAATGCTAAGATTCTCAACAAAATTAAAGTCGCAAAAACTGCTTTGACTGTTGATAAGATCATCACAGTGCCAGTTTATAAGCCTCACTTCTATACAGGGATGACTTTGTGCATTAAGAACTTGAAAGGTCTTACTTGGCAGGACCAGCGGATGAGGATACATGTCCTTGGTTTGCATGAGCCCATTATTGATCTATATCAGGTTTTCAAGGACAAAGTTGTTTTTGGTCTAGTAGATGGGACAGTGGGTTGCGATTCCATACGACCTGCTGGGCCATATTATGGTCCCACTGAAGGAAAAGCTGTGAAGCTTAACATGTTGATTGCTGGGAGTGACGCAGTGGCGGTTGACGCAGTTTCCGAGAGAATTGCTGGGTTGGACCCATTTGAGGTCAAGTTAACGAAGCTGGCTTACGACAGAGGATTGGGACAGATCGAAGACATTAGGGTGGTTGGAGATCGTGTTGGTCCTGCTCCATTGAGTCAAAGCCTTCTGGGCAGGTTTTTCAATTCGCTTTTTCTGATCTTCTTCGCAGGGACACGGGTTTCACGTCTCCTCAATCCCATATCTACCCCTTTGGTGAAGCGTATTTTCGGTCCAACGACTAGGAGTTTGCACTCCGTTGAAAAGGACTTGAAGAGTAGTAAAGTTGGTTCAGTTCTGTTAGTGGGGGATTGTGACGGATGTGGATTATGCGTCAATGCCTGCAAAATGAACAACATCAAGCTACATCGTGGTACCCCTATAGTAGGCAAGGATCATTGCGTTCGGTGTCTGATCTGTGTTGAGATATGTCCAAAGGGTGCCCTTGCTTTAAGCCGGGTCTAGACTCAAATCAGCCAGGCAGTTTGCTTCCTGTAGAATTCTGTCAGGAATTCGGCGAAGCCCGAGTTAGCGGAGTAGAAGGGGAGTATTCCTTCGTTAAGAACTACCTTTCCCCCTTCCTTTACCCATTTGGCGATGTCTTTCGAGATGCCTATCTCGCCAAGGTTTTCGCCTTTTAGCTTTGCTTCAATTAATTGTTTGGCGTTGCGGTATTCTCTCTTTAGTTCCACTTGCCATTTTCCGTCCTTGATCCACGGTCCAGCTAGGGTCTTCTCGTGGTGAAGATGTTTTTCGATAAACTTCTCTTGGTTGGGGTCGCCTGCTGCTGGTCCTTCGTGGACTTTTACTGCTGGGAGGTTGTCTGATGCTAGCTCTATCACTATGATTGCGTCTTTTTCTTCATCCGACCAGGAATCATGGCTTATTACTTCAAAGTCGTTGAGTTCAAGCAATTTCTTTAGTGCTCTCGTAGATCTTCTCAGTTCTCCCCATATGATGTCAGGTGAAATCTTCTGGCAAGGCAGTAATACGAATAATGTGTCCGTTTTCCTATTCTTCGTCAGATCACTGAGTTCTTTCGTGGTTAGAGGTTTCACTGCGGATGGTTTGAAGAATTTGGTGGATGGATTTGCGATGAACGCTCTTGTTGCAGCCTTAAGATCTGCTATTCGGTCAAGTGAAACAGCAGCAGCTACGTTTCTTGCTGGGTCTATCGGATCAACCACTATGAGTGGCTCACTGAAGATCTTCTTCGGGGTCTCTTGTTCACTGTAGTGCTTTTCTATGTCAATAACTTGGGGAGTCACCCAGCGTAACGTGTTTCTCAGAACCTCTTCGAATGATCCATAGTGCAAGGTTAGAAGCTCGCATAGATATCCTGAGAAGCCGTTTGTTTTTAGCTCGGCTCCGTAGATGCCGACACCTTTCATGAATGCTTTTAGTAGTATGACCTCATTCTTGTCTTTCTCTTTGAGCCGTCTTGAGAGGTATTCTGTGTGAAGGGGTGTTCTGTCGACTGATGTTACCCTCTCTGAGTGGGTAGAGATCTTGTAGCATGGAACAATATCGACTCTATAACTATCTACGGTTGCTTCTATGAATGGGTGCTCAGCGTAGCGTTCCCTCCATTTTCCATGGGACGCAGCCTTTCCGAGTTCCAACCCAATCCTCTTGAGATCATTCAGAGGATATTTTGGTGAAAGAAGGATGAAGATATCTATGTCTCGTTCGCCAGATACCCAAGTTTCGTGGGCTATGGAGCCCTCAAGCTCTGGGTAGGCGTCTACTTTCAGCCTTTTGATCTCGTTGTTAAGGTAATCGATGACATTTGTAGCAACGTTTGAGACCTCTTTTTTCTCTTTGGCGTCTGGTTTTATCTGTTTGAGAATTTCTTCGCAGACTTGCTGGATCTTTGAGTTCATTTCAATCCTACCCGGTTCCCCCGTGTTTATGAAGACGAGAAGCCTTGTCTAATGAAGTTCTGTCTGTCGACTATTATGGTTTTCCCTTGACTTCGTGAAGAGTTGTGTAGATGGGTCCGCGCGGAGTCAGCGTGCTCTTCTTGAGTTTGATCGTGTTTACGGTCATTTTCCCAATTTCTACATTTAGCGTTTCGTTGAGTTTCTTGATCAGGTCTGCTTTGTTTCGCCCACTTCTAACGCGACCTATAGTTAGGTGAGGCGTGAATCTCTCGCCCTCAGTTCTGAATCCGATTTCTCTTAGGTAATTCTCTAGTTGCCTCGCTACCTTGGCAAACTCGTCTCCCCCAGAGGTTATCCCTATCCATATCACACGCGGGTTACGCGGCGTTGGGAAGCATCCTGCCCCCGCTATTTCAATTGTAAAGGACTTGAAATCTAGTTTATTCATATGGGTTATGACTTCATTTATGGTGGGTTGCGGTATCTCTCCTAGGAACTTCAGCGTGAAGTGGATGTTCTCGGGTTCAACAGCTTTTATGTCTGCTCCAACAGCCAAGATTTCCTGTTGCAATTGGAGGACTTTCGGGAGAAGTTGAGAGTCTAATTCTACTGCTATAAATGCTCTTATTCTGTCCAATTCTCGCCTCTCCTTACAGCCTTCTTGACCAAACATTCATATGCGTAATTATTTCTAATAAGTTGTCCTAGGGCAGAAATCAGTTGAGGATGGAAATGCGCCAAGCGAGTCACCCAAAATGATTAATATATGTGTTCTAAAGGGTCACTTGGTCAAACGACTCACATAAGTTTATTTCTGCATTTTGATTAACAATGATTTAGGAGACTTGGGTGAAGTAGTTTCTATGCCGAAACGAAGCAAAAGGATCAGAATAGATCACGATGAGTCATTCATCGAAGAGATTGAAAGAGAGGAATCCGTACTCACCCCTGCCGAACTAGTAATCTTACGCCCAGCAGGGTTTCCACTGCGTACGCCAGGCGATGACAAGCCCTTAAGGATAACCACCGATAATCCTCTCCTTTTCCAAGCATACGCAACAGATCAATGGCGCGGACAGAGGATCAAGAAAGGCGATTTTCTTTTTGACCAAGAGACCTTTCCTAACTTCGCGTTCGAGGCCATAGACGTAGTCCCTGATGATGCTTGCATAACTTCAGCCACCAGAATTGTGCTAGAGAGTATGCAAAGGACTACCCTTAACCTGAGGACGCATGTGACGTTCCACGATGTCATCGGTAATCAATCTGCGAAAGAGAAGTGCGAGATTATACAGAAGTACCTTGCGTCACCCGAGAAATTTGGAGACTGGGCTCCTCGTAACATTCTCTTCTATGGCCCACCTGGGACGGGGAAAACGATGACGGCGTTGGCGTTGGCAAACGAAAGCAAAGCCCCCATATTCTTATCCAAGGCAACGGAACTAATAGGGACTTTCGTTGGTGAGGGAGCTAAAAGAGTCCATGACCTTTATGCCGAAGCATCTCATTCAGCTCCTTCAATAGTATTCATTGATGAATTAGATGCAATTGGGCTCGATAGGAAATATCAATCAATCAGGGGAGATGTCTCCGAAGTTGTGAATGCGCTACTCGCTGAAATGGATGGACTCAAAGCGAACCTGGGTGTCGTAAGCATAGGTGCAACAAACGCACCGATATTTCTGGATCCTGCTGTCCGTAGCAGATTTGAAGAAGAAATAGAGTTTAAGCTACCTACACTAGATGAACGAATAGCAATGCTACACCATTATGCTAGTAAGTTGCCATTACCTGTCGAGGCAGATCTTAGGAAGTGTGCCCTGAATTTGGAAGGTGCGTCAGGTCGTGACATTAAAGAGAAACTTCTGAAAGGAGCGCTTCACCTCGCCTTGCTGCGAGACGCCAAGGTCATAGACAATAGCATCCTCAGCGAATCCTTTGAGAAGATGAGAAGAAACTCGAACCGCGTGGTACCTTCCCACCTGTTTACTTGAATAGTAAGTTCTTATCGGTCTTATTTATCAGATATTAATGGGAGAGCACTTTCTACTTCTTGGAGTAGGATGAAGCATAATGAAAGTTATTGGCATTGTTGGGATGCCTGGTTCTGGAAAATCCGAAGCAGCGGATGTTGCGAGATCCATGAGCATACCGGTAGTAAACATGGGTGATGTTATCAGGAAGGAGGTATCGGATTCGGGCTTGGAAATCAGACCCGAGACTCTCAGGTCGATGATGGTTAGACTTAGGAAGAAGTTCGGAAAAGGGATTGTGGCTGAACGGTGCTTGCCTCTAATTCGCTCTCTCGGCTCACATAGAATTGTTGTGGTCGATGGTCTCAGAAGTATGGAAGAGGTTGAGGTATTCCACCGAGAATTTCCAAACTTCAAAATAATCGCGATTCATTCGTCACCCAAGACGCGCCATGGAAGGTTAATGGAAAGACATAGAAGTGACGATCCCAAAACTTGGCAAGAATTCGCTGAGCGCGATAAGCTTGAGCTGAGTATTGGTATAGGAGAAGTCATTGCACTTGCTGACGTCGTCGTATCTAATGAAGGAATCCAAGTAGGCTTCAGAGAGGAAGTAAAGAAATCGATATCAAAGGTGGCTATAGATGATTAGGATACAGGTTGAAGTTCCGGTTTACCCGACCGAGGATCCTGAGAAAGTTAGAAGGGCTCTTTCAAACGTAATTTTCGGAATGAGTTTCAGTGAAAAGGTTGAAGGTGGAGTGAAATACCTGACTGGGATATCTGAAGAGTCTAACACCTTGTCTCAGATAAAGAGACGTCTAAAAGACCAGTCAACCTCAGTCTTCGCAAGAGAAACCCTATCTAGGTCTGTAAAAGAGGAAAGTAAGGTAAGATTCTATCTTAATAAGCAAGCTGCTTTCATGGGGGTCTTACACTTCTGCGAAACCAAGAATGAGTCCCCCTTAGGACCAATAACGGTTGAGATAGAGTCAGACAATATCAAATCAACCATAAACTACATTACTGGATACACTGAATGATTCTTAAGAGCTGAACTCTTGCAATTGTGGAGCATCTGCACTTGAAGATACTCTTTCTTGGAACAGGTGGAAGTGTCCCCACCATAGAAAGAGGCTCTCCGTCCATAGCTCTAAGAATAGAGGGCGAACTGCTTTTCTTTGACTGTGGCGAGGGAACACAGAGGCAAGTTGCATTTGCTAAACTGAGACACGGCAGGTTATCAAGAGTATTTATCACTCATCTTCACGGAGATCACGTCTTAGGGTTGGGGGGATTGCTACAAACCCTCTCGCTGTCGGGAAGAGAGAGACCTATGCAGATATTCGGTCCCCCAGGAATAGGTAAGTTTATTGAAGCTCTCAGAGAGACACTGCAATTTATGCTTACTTTTCAGCTTATCATCAACGAAATCACGGGTCCAGACAAAGTATTCGAGAACGACCAGTATACCATCAGAGCCTGCAAAGCGGATCACGACAATATCCCTTCACTTGCTTTCCTATTTGAGGAGAAATGGAGACCGGGAAGATTCTCCCCTGACAAGGCAAGGAAACTCGGGATTCCTGAGGGACCTCTCTGGAAGAAGCTTCAATTCGGCGAATCTGTTAAACTCAAGAACAGCTCGATAGTGACCTCTGAGATGGTTGTTGGACCTAGACGCCCAGGAAGGAAAATAGCGTACTCTGGAGATACTAGGCCAACTAGGGATATAGTTTCCTTGAGTTCTAACGCAGATGTACTAATACATGACGCAACGTACGATGACAGTTTGCTTGATAAGGCTATAGAGTATGGGCATTCTACCGCTAGCCAGGCTGCTGAGGTGGCTAAAGAGTCAAAAGCTAGGCTTCTAGTTTTAACTCATATCTCAAACAGGTACAAGGATGATAGGATTCTACTTGAGCAAGCCCAAAGGATTTTTCATAACACAGTGGTGGCAAAAGACTTCGCTGAAATTTCAGTCGCTTCCTATGATGTAATTTAATGATTTTCCCAAACTATGTTCTCTCGAATACTGCTATTCTCCTTGTAAGGCTTCTATGAACCCTCGCAGAGTGTGCCTCAATTAGTCGCAGGTCCTTTGACGTAAGTGCATTTACGTTGATTGTCGATGGGATTGAAAGACATATTCTGCTACCTGTTCTGAGTATTGGGGTGACTCCTTCAAGAAACTCTTCAACGAGAGTAGGCGTCTCTTCGCCTTTGGTTGATGATGATCTTCCATACGGGGGATCCGTCGCGATTGAATCTACTTCCCTAAGTGGCATATGTCGGGCATCGCCTACACATACATTGGTTAGATGTAGCCCAAGCTGATGGATGTTTCTTTCTGAACCTATTGCCATCCAGGGGTCTATGTCCATTCCAACTGCGCCACATCCTATTACCCCAGCTTCTATCAATATCCCGCCTGAGCCACAGAATGGATCAAGGAATGTGCTACCAGATTTTGCTCCTGATAAATTCACCATGGTCCTAGCTAGGCGTGGGTGCATGGAACTTGGGTGAAAGAAAGGTCTAAATCCTGGTCTCCGCTGAGTAAATCCTTTCTCTTCAGCTTCTGCGACGTTTAGGCAGATAAGCGCTTTATCACTTGTGATGATAATGTAGAAAAGGATGTCTGGATTCTCCAAGTCGACAGGAATCCGGCTGGCTTTTCCTTTTATTAGTGCACCTATCTCCCTTTCAAGATCGCTTAGATTGATTCCCTTTGCATATTCCTTTATTCCTTTTGCTCTCACGGCGAAAGATCTCTTTCTTTTGAGAAGCCCATCAAGATCCAGGTCACTTATGACTTGAAGCACATCTCTTGGAGCGTTGTGGGATTCGGCTATGAGGATACAACTTCTTCTTACCATTCCTGCCTGCCTAACGACAACTTGGCAGGCATCAACAGGTGCTCGGAGAATTAGAACCTGATCAAACCTGTTAAGTTCGGCAAAAGGAATCTTGTTGCTCTCCAGTATCCTTATGCACTCTGAGTAGGGGAGCGTGGGATTATTCCCCAGTAGAAGAAATGCGATCTTACTAGTCCTGTCGTCCATATCTCGCGTCATTCCTCTCCTATGCCCGAAAGAGTGTCACTCCCACAATTTCTCGGTTGGATCATCCTAATCACGGAAAAGTCCTTAAGTCGTCTTTTTGGTATTACTATAACATTGACGGCCATAACCTTCGCTTGCCAGATCCTTTGTTCAATTTCATCGGTGTATGATTGGAATGTGGCGAATAGTTCGACCCGACTCTGTGGAAGTCTGGAACGATAAGTCGGTTAGATCTAGGCTATCAAGGTACTATGGTATCCTTAAAGAAGTTTTCCTACCTAAATTTAAGGTAGCCAAGATGATCCCTGTTCATGTTCGCCTGAATTCTTCCGAAGAAGATTTGTGGAAGGAGCATCAAATAGCTTCTGAAGCTTTCAACAGAATGATGTCGGATCTTGATCAGGGAAAGGTAAATCCTAAAGAGATTGAAGCCACTTCATCCGATAATTATCTGGATTTGAAAATTGAACTTGCCAAGAGAATAGTCGAGAACTGCCACTTATGTGAGCGAAGATGCAGCGTAAATAGGTTGAAAGGTGAGAAGGGTTTCTGCAAGCTTGGCAGAGAATCTTTGGTATCGAGCTTCTTCCTCCATATGGGTGAGGAAAGTGTCTTGGTTCCTTCTGGAACGGTTTTCTTTGCCAGCTGCAATTTTGGTCCATGCGTTTTTTGCCAGAATTTCGATATATCTGGCGATCCTGATAACGGTCAGGTGGTTACCCCATTTCAATTGGCGAAGATCGTTTCCGATTTGAAACGTGAAGGGGCGCGCAACGCAAATTGGGTCGGAGGATCTCCTACACCTAACCTTCATAATGTTCTTGAATCAATGAAGCATCTTGGAGCTAATATTTGCCAACTTTGGAACTCAAACTTCTACATGTCCAATGAATCCACTGAACTTCTTCTAGACGTTGTTGATTTCTGGCTGCCAGATATGAAGTGGCACAACAACAAGTGCGCCCTCAAGTACTCGCGAGTTCCAAACTATTGGGAAGTGATCTCGAGAAACCACCAGATGGCTCATGATCGCGGAGGTGGCGAAATGATTGTCCGGCATTTGGTTATGCCTGGACACATTGAGTGCTGCACCAAGCCCATATTGGAGTGGATTTCAAAGAACATTCCAAGAGTTCTCGTCAATATCATGGGGCAATACAGGCCGACTTATCTTGTCCCAAACACGGAAGACTACGTTGAAATAAACAGGAGACCTTCTCACGGCGAGATGGAAGAAGCATGTGCGTATGCTGATGAGCTAGGGTTATTATGGAAACCGGTAAGTTAAACAGAAACAATTCGTAGACAAGAACCGCAACGCTCTGGCTGCTAGCCGTCAGAGAGGCTCTGCAACATTATTGATAGGACGCTTATCTTGCAAGCATCAGTCTCTGTTCGGCAAAAACTTAAGCAAACTTAAAAGTCGAACCTGCACAATAGTAGTCAGTGACTAATTGAAAAGGCGATTTCCAACTATCCTGTTGGAAATAGTAGATTATTGCACAGGTTAAGTACAGTTTATGGGGTAAGTTTTAATGAATTGCCCTGAGTGTGCTGGTGAGTTAAAGTTCGATAGAAATCTGCGCATATACGTCTGTACCAGATGTGGCGCAACTTGGGATCGAGAAGAACTTGACGTAGCCAGGGAGAAACTGATGGACGAGATCCATGGTGCCTTTGAAAAGGGCAAAGAAGAGAAAAGCAAAAGACGAAAAGAATATTTAGACTGGTGGACTTCCAAGGAAAAGAAAAAGTGACCTAACTGGCATATTAGCAACACGCAAGATAGCAATAACCATTGAGTCAAGGGGCATACATATGTCATCAAGAATCGATTCGGCTAGACTTGGCTCCGTTGCTATTAACGGCAAGCGCTATGAACATGATGTCTACATCTATGCAAATGGAAAGGTAGAAGAAAGATCACCCCAGTCGGGTAAGACAATAAGTACTGATGAGATCAGGAAACTATTGAAGTATGGCACCCCGAGTGTACTCATAGTAACGACAGGCATCTCCGGAAATACCAAAGTAAGCAAAGACATCGAAAAGATTGCCCGCGGTCTTAGGGTCGAACTGGTCGTTGAGGCAACACCTAGAGCAGTCTTTTCGTTTAATGCAGCGCAAAGTCAGGGGCGCAGCGTAGCAGCGATAGTTTGCGTGACAGACTGAGAGGGTGGGCTGATTTTCTTTCCTCTTAGACTCACGCTTTATCGAAAGTCACTGAATGTCTTGATCAACATGTTCACTGGTTGCTTGGTAATGCTACCTCTTCTTGCTCCTATTAGAAACCCTACACCCTTCTCGTGTGCTAGGTCTACCAGGCGCTGTGTTATTACACCGTCGAACACGATCGCATGAATTCCTTCGAGTGACGGTATGACGTCAGTGAGTTCTCCGACTGGAGTCTCTTTTACGAGTTCAAACCTGTTGTTCAGTAGCGCTGCTTTTAACGTTCCATTAATGGAGCCAACGTACTTTGAGACTTGGTCTGATGAGCTGGGATCTCTCTCTTTCTTCTCTTTCGTGTCCGTTGAACGAGGTTCCTTGACTTTCTCCTGGGCCTTTTCAGGGACTACTGATGCTTGCTCTGCAGGGACTTTGTTTCTCAAGGCTTTTACGATTTCCTTTCTCGTGAGTTCCTCAACGTCTTTACCTACTGGAGCACGAGTAACATAATCTACGTCTGCGACTTGAAGAAGTTCCTTAAGTATTAGGTCCCCGCCTCTATCACCGTCTAGGAACGCTATTACTGTCTTCTTTCTGCTGAGCTCTATTATTGATTGCGGAACCTTCGTTCCCTCAACAGCTACGACATTCTTAAACCCATACCTCAGCAAGTTCTGCACATCCGCTCTTCCTTCGACCACGATTACTGTGTCCGAGTCCGCTATTCCTGGGCCTGCTGGAAGTTCCTCTGACCCATACTTCCCAATTTCTCCGCTCTTGATGGCATCCACGACCAGTTCTGCTATTTCTTTGCTTTCGGGAGCTATCTTTTCCTCCCATTCACGTAGGATCTCGGATGCTCTCTTGGTTATCCTTCTCCTCTTGAGTTCTCTTACATCTTCTATTCTCTCTACCCAGAATCTAGCGGTGCAGGGCCCCACTCTGTCAATTGTTTCAAGCGAGGAAGCTAGGATTGCAGTTTCAATCTTATCGATGCTGGAAGGTATTATTATTACTCCGCTGGACTTTCCACCTTGGGTATTGACGTTGACTACTATCCGTCCAATGCGACCAGTCTTCTGAAGTTCTCGAAGGTCAAGTTCGTCTCCAAGTAACCCTTCTGTCTGCCCAAAGACAGCTCCTACGACATCAGGCTTCTCGACCACTCCATCAACCTCAAACTTTGCTCTAACAACATACTTTGTTGTAGTATATTCATCATGAGCTTCTGACATTAACTGTTTCAACTCCTGATAAGAGTAATACGTAAAAACGGTTATTGATTAGGCTGTGATTTCAATATCTATCTCAAATGAATCTTTCCGCAAGAGGGAAAACTTGCGTTCATATGCTTTCAGCAGAAGTTACTATGAATTGCTTGATATTTAACTTTTCTCGAAGTCCCTTGATTCTATTAAGCCCCTCGATCTGCCTTGTGGCCCAACTTATGGAGTTTCTGGCTTTTCTTCTCATTATTGTTTGAACGCCCCACATGTGTAGATGGCGTGCGATCTCCTTAGCTAATTCTTCTCCTTCTTGGTCGAAGTCCGTTAGTACTATTACACGCCTATAGGAGGCGAGCTCCTCAGCGAGTTCAAATATCTTCTTGCCTTGCGTTCTTGTCTTAATGATTCTTCCTTCTACTCCCAAGTCTTTCAGAGCTTGTTCATCTTTCATTCCCTCAACCAAGATGGGGATGCCCTCTGAGGAATAGTCACTCAGTTCGGTGAGCACGTCTGATATTCTCTCGATCTTAGCATCATTATTGTGGCGCATCCTTTTCATGTAGAAAGCCTCTGTCAACGCCAACAAGTCAAGTTCAATATCTGGACAAGATGTATGCTACTAGACTACTCATGGAAACTCTATGCAGAGATCACAAATGTTGGGTTGCTGCCGTCAAAACAAATAGCATACGTGTCCATTATCGGATTTATTCAACATAATAACTGGGGCATCCTATTGTTCGTATTCCCAAAGAACTTACTACTTTTCCTCAGATTCACTCGATGAAGCAGTTAGGTCAGGTTTTATGAATAGAATATTATTGCCTCTTATGAAGACCTCACCAAATCTAGCAACATGTTCATTATTCTCGATCTCTTCCGCTCCACTTAGAACCAAGTTCATGTAGTTATCCATTTCAATCAATCTCCCCCTGTACTCACGCCCATCCTTTAGTTTAACGAGCACGATGTTATTTATCGAACGCAAGAGGAGTTTCAAAGGCTGTCTTTCAGTCATTAGATCATCTCCAGAAGATCGTTCCTATTATTACTTTAACCCATGCCATAAAAACATTGCTTGTAATAAGACTCTTTGAATACTTAAATAAGTTTAGTTGTGGTGACCCCAATATCTTCTTCGCCGCTATCCCACTCTGAAGTTATGTTTAATCCAGTGGCACTTGATAGAATGATTCTTTTTAGACTCAGCAGATCATGCTTCTTTTTCAGACAGGTCAATGCAACCTGACCCCCAACGCTGGTAACACGGTCAATCTCTTTTAGTGTTGCGCATGGTTGAGGCATGTTCTGGAGTACTGTCACCGAGGTGACCCTAGTAAAGGTGTTATCTTGAAATGGCAACGAATCAGCATCCGCTCTAAGTAAGTCCACTCTTAGAGCGATTCTCCTCAAGCTTCTTAATGCTACCTTCAGCATCTTTATCGAGATGTCGACTCCGACGAGAGAACTCATATTGCACCAAAAGCCATGGAAAAGCAGGCCAGTTCCACATCCTACATCTAGTACAGTATCTCGTTTATTGGGTGATCCCTTTACGTACTCATATTTCCTGTGCTGTATTATTCTGTACCTCTTGTTGTAGATTGACGCTGTTGTGTCATAAAGGTTCATCAACTCACGCTTCCTGTCTACTGGCTGCTCTTTCCTAGTCAACTGATTCTCATCTCGCGTGCTAATGCCTCTTGATCAGAAGTAATCCGTGATATCCCTTTCCTCAATTTTCTCTATTTCGCGAAGAATCTCAGAGCATTTTCTTGGACTGAGTCTTCTGAACTCTATATTCAGAGAGACGATGCTTCTTTGAGCTTCCTTTGTGATACTCTCCGCAACTAGTATGCCCCGAACATTGCGATCTCTCTTTCTCAAATCTTCAATATACCTTGCTAGTTGGAGCGAAGCATCTTTTGTTGCCTTGCCTCTCTTGATTTCTATTATTACGTAGTTCCCATTCTTGTCCTTGCCAAATATGTCCACAAACCCTGTTACCATCTCTTTCTCCGAGGTTATTGGAGCGAAACCGTCTTCGACTAGACTGGGCCTGTAGAGAATTGCCTTCTTCATGTCTAGCTCAGAAGCGTATAGGCATAGCTTGCTTTCGTCGACAAGATCCAGTATGGATACCGAATAGAGTTTGTCGAGAATAATCTTGACTGACTCAAGAGGCCTCATTCTCACGGCTGTGATCTCTAGCTTGTTGGAGGACTGTTGTACTCTGAAGATGCATCCCGCCGGCTGCCAATTGACTGCCCGATACCCATAGCTGCGATGTATTAGAAGCGCCTTGTCGTTGGTTATGATTACTATTCTTTCTCCCACACCTAGTGTGGAAGATGCACGTCCTTTGTATAGTATTTCACATGAACCGACAACCACTATGGTCTTGCCTCTTTCCAGGGCTTCTTCAATGACTCTCTTGGCGTCTATCGCTGATGGATTAACATCGATTTTAACAGGTTCCCTTTGCTTCAAATTCCTCTTACTCCGTTGAGTGATCCCAGTCTTTTCTGAGAAACAAAATCTGTGACCATAATGGAAGCAAAAGTTGAAAGTACTACCAAGTTAGCGAAGCGTCAGGTTAGACTATTTTTTCCTATTGGAAACCTTCTCATCAATGGGATTAAAACACTTTCGTGTTAATGGGGTGTCGGATAGATATGAGCAATCAATTGACTGTTCGAAAGAAACAATTTCTTCCCTATAGGTGACCTTGCGAGGATACTCCCAACTTCACGGATAGTTGTGGAGCCTTTTTCAATTCTTAGTATACCTCCACGAGTTAAGTTCTCTATGTTGCTCTTTAATCTATGAGTCACATCTCGAATAGCATTAACACCCTTCTCATTAACTATGAAATACGATGAGAATACCCATATTTGGCCCTGTTCAACACCGTCAATCAGCGAGTTCTCATTGTAGGCTCTCTGCGCAGTCATGTTAATCACATAGGTCACGTCAGCCCCTAGATCTCGGATTATCGAAATAAGTCTCCTTAGGTCTATCCTTCCGATAGATTCGTGAGTGACCGTAAGCAATGAAAATCCGCTATCGGCACTGGTTCCCCTCTTGCGACGAAGTGTGACGCTACCCACATTTGTGAGGGTCTCGAATTCTCCTCCGACTATTCTTTTGAAAATGTTCTGAAGGTTTTCTCCTTCAAGGATTCTCACATGGCTATCTTCCCCGTGAAGTTCTCGGACGATCCTCAGTATTCTCTCTGCTAATGTCTCTGCCTTCTGACACGCCTCTGCCACAGTATTAGCAGCAGCAGAGGTCAAGTACCTGACAGCCTCTTTTTTGACATCTACCTCAATGCCAAAAGAACCTATGTGCTCCGCAAGTATCCTGGTTGCTCTAAGGATTTTCGCCTCCCGCATTTCTGAATCGCTATTAGCAAACCTAGTTGCGCCCTCAGCGGTCGTTTCGACAGCTGAAAGCGCTATGAATCTCCTTTTCTTGTCGTCCGAAAACGCTATACTTTTGCCAATGTTTCTCATAGTGCAGAGTCTGACTGCTGGTACTTCTCTATAAAGCAGTCGCGCAGCAAACAGGCTTGACAGTAGAAATAGGATTGCCGTGCTCGGATTCGCCAAACTAGAGAAAGCTAGCAGAACTAAAACAAGAATTAGTACCAGAATGACTGATCTGAGGATTCCCGAAGAATTTAGGCGCATACCCTGTCTTCTTATACGATTCAATTTTCTTCGCCAACAAGAAGCCCAAAAGGGTTCCCAACCACATCAGTGTAATCAACGATCGTATTTAAATTGCCACAAAATCGTTTTCCAGGAGCGATACTTCACAGGATTGGCTAGGTCTGTGCATCCACGAGACGAGGAATGTATTTCCCAATAATCCTACACATATTCCTTTCCGTACGATCTTGCGAGTAAGTCTACAACGCTACTAACCTTTGTCCCTATTCCCAGTGTTTGAAGAATGTCCTGTAGTTGAACCGCACAGAACGGACATGAAGTGACACATGTATCGGCCTGTGTCTCCCTCACTGACTCAGCTTTTCTCCTAGCTATCGCCATTGAAAGAGGTCTCCTACCAGCTCTAACCCCACCCCCGCTGCCGCAGCATCTGTCCGCATCCCTCATCTCAATCAACTTAACCCCAGGGATCATCCCAAGCAACGTTCTTGGTTCATTCTTTATTCCTTGTCCTCTGTTTAAGTGGCAGGGATCATGGAACGTTAAACGCATATTCAGCTGCCTAATTGGCATGACCAACTTCTCTGGACCGAGCTCATTCACCAGATATTCATTAATGTCATACACCTTGAACTCCGCGCTTCTCCCTCTTTCATCCCTAAGAATCTCGGCAAAATTAGTCTTGAGTGTGAGACCGCAGCCGGCACACCCAACAACAACCTTGCCTACACCAAGGTTCTCAAATATCTCTGCATTCTTGATGACCTGCTTCTTGGCAACGTCTATAGCACCTGTTCTAAACGCAGGAGAACCACAACACACCTGATCCTTCGGTATGTGTACTTCAACATTGTTTGTAGCAAGGGTGTTTATCAACGCCCTGCCAGTATCCTGCATCCTCAAATCCATCAGACATCCAGTGAAAAACGCAACCTTATCAACGGGCTCCTTGACTCTGACAACCTCTGGTACTTGTTCAAGCAAAGGAGCGTTCTTTCGTGCAACAGACCTTCCCGTCTCATCTACTAATCGAACAAACTCTAGGTGGCCCGGAAGTGGACCTAATCCTTGCTTCACCGCAAAGGTCCTTAACTTCTCAATAGCCTTAGACGGTATATCTATCTCCTTTGGGCAAGCCTCCACACACGCTTTGCACGTAGTACAATCATACAACCCATCAACAATAGCCATCTTAACACGATCTTCCACGTCACGAGGATCAAGCTTGAGTCTTGCAAGCTGCCTCATTGGGAGGGGACCTGCAAACTCCTGCCAAGCATCAGCTATTGCAGGACACGCACTTATGCATGACCAACACTCAATGCATTTCCTGAGTTCTCTGACTGATTCGATGTCACTCCTCATGATCACTTCAGGTCTGCTAGGGGGAGCTGTTCGCTCGACAAATGGCCTGATCCTCATTAACCGCCTTGTTCCTCTACTAATATCCGTTACGAGATCTTTGATGACATCGAAGTGCAGAAGAGGTGAGATAGTTATGCTCCTCCCTTCCTTTATTAGGGTGCGGCATGCTGCGCATGGTTTTGTGTCTACCAGAACAGCGCAGGAGCCGCAAGAACCCTGTCTACATGATTTTCTGTAAGCCAACGTCGGGTCAAGGTTCTCATACACGTAGTCTAGCGCATCTAGAACAGTCATCCCTTCTGAATATGGAACTCTATAATTCTCATACCTCGGAGCATCATCTTTCCGATGATCGTAACGGAATATCCTCAGTTCAACATTCTTCGTACTCAAGTTGATCACCTGTCAATAGTTCCAACTAGCATGTAGCAGCAGTCCGAACAAGCTATCGGCCTGTGTACACAACAAAACCGAATCAATCTTCTTACACATGTCACGTTGCATGCCACCAAATCAACCTTTATTACTTTTTTATGATATCTCAAGTGGTATAAAATAGGCAACAAATGTCGACATTGGCGACGAGCATGAGTAGTCATCCTCAAGATTTCATACTGGAACCTTCAGCTTAGTCACTATGATCGGTTCAGTCCAAAGTTTCATTCCCTCGCCATCCCTGGCTACGTGTATATTAACTAACCAGCTCCGGTTGTCAGTTTTGTTGAAATCCTTTCTATAGTGAGCCCCGCGGCTCTCCTTCCTCATCAGAGCTGCTCTAGACACCATTTCTGCAGTCAACAGCATATTGGGTATCTCCAGTGATTCGATCCACTCTTTATTGTAGCAAAGGCTTTTGTTTCGCGTGGCGATGGTTGACAATCTATTTCTCATCTTTACGATTTCATCAAGAGCTTCTTTGAGGGCTTCTCCGGTTCGGAAGATCCCAACTTTATCCCACATGAGTCTCTGCAATGTCTTCCTCAGCTCAATGGAGCTCAAACCACTCTTCCTATCTAGAGGGGCGTAAGCCTCCCTATGCGCCTCATCAACCTCAGATCTACTTACGGCTGGGGTTTCCGAAAGTGACTTAGCAAGCATAGCGGCGTTCTCCCCGGCTATTTTGCCAAAAACTTGGGTATCTGCGAGAGCGTTCCCCCCCAGCCTATTCCCTCCGTGTACTCCACCAGTGACTTCGCCGGCGCTGAACAGCCTTTTGACAGTGGTTTCAGCTCGTTCGTTAATCTTCAGTCCACCCATCAAGTGATGGGCCGTCGGGCTTACCTCCATAGGCTCATTTCTTATATCCACACCTATCTTGAGAAACAATTCCAACATAGATGAAAGTTTTTGCTCTATCAACAAAGATGGGAGATGAGATACGTCAAGAAAGACGCCGTGGTGTTCGGTTCCTCTCCCATCCAAGATCTCATTTGCGATACTTCTCGCGACCTCGTCTCTTCCCGCAACTTCCATAAGCTTAGGGTTGTAGTTCTTCATGAAACGCTCGCCAAGGGCGTTATACAGAATACCGCCCTCTCCCCTTACTGCTTCGGTCACTAGGGTTCCACGAGCAGACTCAGGGTAGACCACGCCCGTGGGGTGAAACTGAAATTGCTCCATATCAATAAGGTGTGCTCCACGCTTGAAACCAAGAGCGTACCCATCACCAGTATCCTGCAAAGCATTAGTGGTTGTGGAATAAATCCGCCCAGTTCCCCCTGTTGCCAGCACCATAGACTTTGATCTGAAAACGATGAAGCGCCCGTCTTTCATATTGATTACGGTAGCGCCTACCACTGCTCCATTGTTCATTAACACGCGGGATACGAAGACCTCATCCATGACCCTTATATCTCTTCTTCTAACCTCTTCAACTAAAGTCACCATCATTTCATGACCAGTTCTATCACTAGCATAACAAGTTCTTCTGTAAGTCTGCTTTCCAAACAGTCTTTGAGCAATCTTACCCTCAGCTGTTCTATCAAACAATCCTCCAAAGTTCTCTAGATCGAGAACACGTTCACAAGAGTCTCTCACTAAGATTTCGACAAGTTTCTGATTGTTTAGATAAGCGCCACCTTCAACAGTGTCCTTGAAGTGAACCTCAGGGTTATCTTGTGGGTCGACGTTGCCAAGGGCCGCGTTGTAACCTCCTTCAGCCATAATGGTGTGAGCTTTCCCAAACAGTTCCTTGCTAAGGAGAACCACTGAAACATTGTAATTTGACGCTTCAATAGCAGCTCTACAACCTGCGCCACCTGCGCCTACAACCAAGACGTCTGTATCAATAAACTCATATTGCTCAACCACTAGAAACCGCCTTCCTAAAGAAATCCTATCCTAAATTGTGAGTATAATGAGAAAAGCGTTGTGCTGTCCAGTACCGCATCTAGGAGCTTTTTAATCCCAGTTTTTGGTAAATTGACTGAATGTTTCTACGAACATCATGAGCAACCTGTTCATGCAAGCTGTTACCTTTGCTGTCTATTGTGACGACGATTGGTCCAAAGTTCTCCACTTCAAAGATCCACATAGCTTCAGCCATGCCGAGATCTAGCCATTCGACTCCTTTCACTCTCTTGATACCTTTCTTTGCAAGTAGCGCTGCACCACCTGTGAAGGAACAGTAAACGGCGCCATATTCCTTGCATGCCTTAACAGTTCTCTCGCCCATCCCGCCTTTACCTACTATCACTCGCACCCCAAACTTCTGGATAAACTGATCCTCAAACAGATCCATTCTGGTGCTGGTAGTTGGACCAGCTGCCACAACGACTCTCTCGCCTCCCTTCTCCGCAACTATCGGGCCACAGTGGTAGAGAGCCAACTCTTGAAGTGGCAGCGGAAGCGCCTTTCCCTGTTTCTCGTATTCCAAGGCTCTCCTATGAGCTTGGTCACGTGCCGTTACAAGAATCCCAGACAGATATACTGTATCTCCAACGCCAAGCTTCCTTACGTCAGCGTTCGAAATGGGTGTATTCAACTTAACGCTTGCCAACCGGACTCCTCACCTCCTAGGACCATACGTAATATACTGAACAGTTCCATCGTTGCTCACTTTAGCAGTGGATTTTCTAGCTGCCCAGCACTGGATAGCGCAAGCGACGGGCAAAGAAGCTGTATGACAGTACGAGTGTAGTATCTTAACGCCTATGGCGGTATACTTGCCGCCCAGACCTTGAGGACCAATTCCCGTTTCATTTATCAGCTTGTGGAGTTCCTTCTCGAGCGAGGCGATTTGCGGATCTGGATTCTCCTCAACTAACGAGTGTAGAAGAGCTTTCTTTGCAAGACTCATTACGACGTCAGCAGTTCCACCTATTCCGACACCTACAACAATGGGCGGACAAGGTTGGCCTCCGGCCTCCGCAACAGTATCAATAACGAATTTCTTGATACCTAGTACCCCCTCACCTGGTTTCAACATCTTGAAGGAGCACATATTCTCGCTTCCAGCTCCCTTTGGAAAGGCAGTGATCTCCAAGGAGTCAGTATTCTTGTCAATTTCCCATTCGATATGAGGAACCCCTACGCCGGTGTTATCCCCAGAGTTTACACGAGTAACCGGGTGAACAATGTTGGGCCGCAAAGGAACCTCGGTCGTAGCACGTCTAACAGCCCTAATCAATGAATCTTCGATCAGGTGAACTTTCGAGAAATCGCGCCCAACTTTAACATAGAATGATATTATTCCAGTGTCTTGACACATTGGCAGATTCATTTTTTCCGCTAGCTCAATGTTCTCCAATATGGTCCTGAGTTGAGTTCTACCTATTTCAGTCTCCTCCTTCTCATAAGCTTCCCTTAACTTATTCTGAACGTCCTGTGGAAGCTTAGTGACCGCAAAAGAGATTAAGCGAAAACCTACATCTTCGATCACTTTCGAGATATCCATTTAATTTCACCTTCGCAGGATAGTCATTGTCAATCAAATAAGGTCTTGTTCACGTCCTTATAAACTATTTTTGATCACTTATTCAACACGAGGTGTACCACGGTCAGGCTAACTGGAGGAAGCAAACGAACTATGAAGCTGTGGCATAACAGAAAGAGGCAGGTTGGACGACTCTTGGTCTTAATAGAACACCTCGAGCCAGTTCTCGGCAAATGGATTTGGTTAGAATATAAACATGTTTCAAAAATGGTGGGAAGAGAGAATCTTCTCTTCACCAACATTAGGAACAACAAAGAGGCATTCAAGTTAAGGGAGCTTGGCAGAGTATCGCCCAAAAGTGTAGTCCAATCAAAGCAACTTGGCGATTCCCCCATCATTCTTGATCCTCAATCCCTCGTGCCATTGGTACCAGAAGACTTCACCGGCGATACGTGTCTCGTGGTAGGGGGGATTCTAGGTGACCACCCACCTAGGGGAAGAACAAGTTTGGCTTTGACTAAGAAGCTACCGCACATGTCAAGTCGCAATCTGGGACTTTACCAGTTCTCTGTAGATGGCGCAGTGTATGTCGCATTGAACATAGCCTCTGGTAAACTCATCGCAGACATCCCCGTAAAATTGGGGGCTGAGCTAAGCCTCAGCAAAAAACATGTCACGTTCTTACCGTTTGCCTATCCTCTTGTAAGAGGAAAGCCTCTGATGGCCCCTGGGTTGCGGCAGTACTTGAGACGAGAGATATTCGAAGATGAAGAGGTTCTGTTCAGGACGGGAAGATCTCCCTCAGTAGCCCACGTGAAGTCCTAGAGCCCGCCTCCAGGCATCACCGTAATTCCCCTTGAACTAACCTCAAATGGATATCTCCTCAGAGAATGAGAACTGGCCCTAAGTTTCTGAGCCACGAGTGATCTTCTGAGCTCGCCATCCTCCTCCCTAAGGTAGAGCATTATGACCCCTTGAGCAATATACTCCTCTACCCCGAACCTCGACATCTGCCCAGATTCGTAAGGCATCTCACTAGTCATAATGGAAGTAACGTTAAGCTCCCTCAGCAAGGTTGACAGCTTATACACAGCAGTTCTTATCGCAGTCGGGTCCTCAAACTTGATCCCGATTGCAGAGAGCGAGTCAATGACAACCCTTTGGGCATCCACCTTGCGTGTCGCCCTATAGATCTCTTGAGCAAGGATATTCTGGTCAAGCTCACGACGAATAGCATATTCCTCATCTGATGGGATGCCTGCTTTGCTAGATGCCGCATCTATGATGACAAGCTTATTCTTCTCCTCAAGTGATCTTAGATCCCAATTGAACTGCTTAGCCTCTAACCTAAGTTCCTTGGGTCTCTCCTCAAACGTGACAAAGACACCTGGCTCGTTGTAGAGAGTTGCACCATTGTACAAATACTGCATGCATAATATGGTCTTTCCTGTACCAGTTCCACCAAGAACAAGAATATTTGTCCCTTTTATGAATCCCCCGTGCAGTATGCTATCAAGCCCTGGTATCCCTGTACTCACCCGTGGCGCCGACAACCCTTCTCCCCCGCTACTAACCAGATCTCAGATCGCCTTGACGACTTCCTCTTGTACCTTCGGTTCTCCCATGGGGCCCTTATCTAGTACCTCTCTGAAAGTCTCTGTTGGAGGACTAACTAATTCCTCGCCTTTAATCAGTTTTGAAAATCTCCAGACGTTCAGATCAAGTACGTCAGGGTCGCTCCTTAGCCTCGAAAGAATTCTGTCCAGCTCAAAGTTGTTACGGGCGACAACTAGTGCATAGACAGACGTTCCGCCCTCACCAGACGCAAGTAGACGTATATTCGAATTGTTACGCAACGAGCTTGTTATCTCCTCTGCCCTCTTTATGCTTATGCTGGGGATGATATGCCCTCCAACGCTAATCCTTACGAGCGCAAAGGTTTCGTAACCTAGACTTGAAGGAGGTATAGACACCGTGAAGGCTTTTATGACATTGTTCTCTCTCAGCTTTCTCACTCGAAAATGCACGGTTGTGTCGGGAACTTTAAGAATATCGGAGATCTTTGTGAACGGAACACGAGAATCCTCCTGAAGTATTGCTATTATCTTTTTATCTAACTCGTCCAGTTCCACCCTTCTTCACCCTTCACCCTTGTTTTTGAGAAAATAACAACAAATAACTCATTTCGTTATTTGAACTATTAAATATTTCGTGAACTCTTGCAGGAATCGAAGATTCGCCAAATCCCTTTTAATAGAGGATATGCATCAAACTATAAGCAAATAGTACTCTAGTGTGAATATGAGACCCCAAATTACCGAGAAAATAAATAGGAACGTAATTAAACCTGAAAGAAGCATCTTCCTAACGCCGCCAGATTTCGAGGGGTCAATCTTCAGCACGAAAACTGCTACAGGATATGTGGCTAGGTATATCAAGAGAGCTATAGCTATACCGTACTTACCCAGAGGTGCGACGGCAGCCGAACAAACTAACGCAGCAACAATCGCGAGCAACGCTTTCAGCCAATATAGCTTGTTTTCATCGTTCATGTTGTTAGTACCCTCCTGAGAAGAGTTGAGGAATCTCTTGAGATTGAAGCGTTCTATGTCGAACTTCGATATAGCTATTTTGCTGAATGAGGTAGCTCAATCTGTTATGGGCGCTTGGATTAATAACATTTACCAGATCAAGGAGACATTTCTGTTCAAGCTCAATACAAAGTCAGGGGAAAAGACCCTCTTAGTGCAGCCGGGATGCAGTATCTATCTGACTAAGTATCGGAGAGTCGTCCCCAAGGTTCCGACAAACTTCTGCAGTTCACTCAGGAAACACATTAGAGATCGACGTATCGAGGACATTTCTCAATACGATCTTGACAGGATTATTAAGATAGTCATCAACAGCGAACGAGGGAAATACAGCCTCATTGTTGAACTATTTGGAGATGGAAATCTGATACTATGTGACCCAGAAAATAGGATAACTCTTGCAAGACGCTACAAAGTGATGCGAGACCGATCTATAAAGCCCAAGGAGGTTTATGCCCCGCCACCCTTACGAGGCACTGATTTAATGAACTTGTCACGGGACGAAGTCTCATCTATACTTAGTTCCTCATCTGCTGGGCTAGCCGAGACCTTGGCGAGTAGACTAAATATCGATCCACTTTATGCCGAAGAGGTTTGCGCACTTTCCAATCTGCAAACGGACATGAAGTCAAAGGATCTGAATAGAGATGAGACAACGAGAATATTCAACTCGATCCAGCTCACACTTAATAGGTTGAAGGTCGGACCGTATGTCCCACAGATAGTATACGATGCTTCGGGGAAACCGGTATCAACTGCACCATTTAATCTTAAAGTCTTTGAGAACTTGGAGTCAAAGAAGATGGAAAACTACAATGATGCGATAGATGAGTTTTTTGGCGTTGCCGAAACAGGAGCTGCCAAGGGTCTAGAGGAAAAGGAGCTTGAGACGAAAGTTAAAGAAATAGAGAATGCAATTGAAGAACAAAGAAAAAAGATCTCAGAATCCGAGAAACTTGAAGCCAACAATAGAAGGTTTGGAGATCTAATCTACTCAAACTTGTCACAAGTCGGGGAAATACTCTCGACCATACTGTCAGCTAGGAGAAAGGGGGTAACTTGGCAGGAAATAGAAAAGAGGTTCGAGGAAGCCAAAGAAGCTGGCGTCGCACCAACGAGCAAAGTAAGCTCGTTTACTCCCGGAGAGGGAACTATTACATTGGAACTCGATGGGAACAAGATTCCAGTTGATGTACGTCTCTCTGCGACTGAAAACGCTTCGAGGCTCTATGAGCTTGCAAAAAAGGCTGAAGGCAAGAAGAAAGGAGCGGAATCAGCACTTCAAGATGCACTTGAAAAATTGAGAAAACTACAAGGTGAAGGCTTGTCCCTCAGAGAAGAGACGCTAAAGGTGAAGCGCATAAGGAAGTGGTATGAAAGTTATAGATGGTTCATATCCTCCGATGGTTTTCTGGTCATAGGCGGTCGGGATGCCAAGACAAATGAGATGGTAGTTAAGAGAAGAATGGAACCTAACGACGTCTTTGTTCACGCTGATGTTCATGGTGCGCCAGTTGTCATCATCAAATCCGAAGGAAAAGAAGTGCCAGAGAATACGCTGATGGAAGCTTGCCAGTTCTCGGTTTCCTACAGCAGCTTATGGAAACTCGGCACAGAAGGTGGAGACGCGTATTTTGTGAAGGGTGAGCAGGTTTCCTTCTCTCCTCCTTCGGGAGAGTACCTACAAAAGGGCTCATTCATGGTTAGAGGAGAGAGAACTTATATGAAAGGAATCCCGCTCAGGATCTCGGTTGGTATAATAGTTGATGAAGAGGGGCATGTGGTTCCAGTATCAGGACCTCCGTCTTCGATGGCTAGCAGAACAAGGATCAGTGTTGAACTGGCACCCGGCGGAGAGATCAGGTCAAAGTCAGCTCGTTCAATAAAAGATAGGCTATTGAAAAACGCTAGTCCAGAATTAAAACAGAAGATCGAGGAGATAGCGTTGGATGAATTCTTGCAGGTTCTACCTAGCGGAGGACTCCATATAAAATAATGGTCGTTTTCGGTTCTTAGAAGACAAAGGCCTGGTTCAACAGAAAGAAAAGTGCTAGGGGCACCTATATGAAGCACAGAAAGAAAGGATCTGACATTAGTTTATTAAGATGAACTACTTGTTTTCTATTAGAGCTGGAGCACGATATCCTGATATTGATACTTTCAAGCACTTTCTTAGGGGAAATAAAAGTGGGAACTGTTGAAGAAGAGGGGCGAGTGAGTTGCTTGTCAAAGACCTGATGGTGGAGAACCCCATCACAATCGATAAGGATCAATTGGTTTCCTTTGCTATAGACTTGATGAGGAAAAAAAGAGTTTCTCGTCTCCCAGTCATGGACGGAGGAAATTTGGTTGGTATTGTTACGGAAAGAGATATTGTGGCAAGGTTGTCGTCGAGTGGTGCCGCCGGGCTTTCGGCATCGAGCCTTCGTGTTCCCAGTGCGATGACTTCTAACCCTAGAACAATATCACCTGAAGCCGATGCCACGGAAGCCGCTAAGGAAATGATAGCCCGCGGTATAAGCAGTCTAGCTGTTGTCGATGGAGAAAGTCATTTGGTGGGCATCATAACCAAAACAAGATTGCTGAGAATCTGCCTTAAGGTTAACAAGATCTATGTTGGCCAGATTATGACGAAGAACCCTGTCTCAATCTCTCCAAACGCGCGCCTAGTAAATGTGACGAGACTTCTTTTCGAGAAGGACTTAAGCGTGATCCCGGTAGTTGACAAAGAGAGAACCGTTGGAATAGTCACTGATGGGTTAATTGCTCTTGCTATGTTCAATATTTTCGACAAAGCAGATCGAAAACACTTAGATAAGCAAATCCGTCAGCTTACGGTAAGTAGTGCTATGAGACCAGCTCCCCCATTTAGCCGACCTGACTCAAAGGTGAAAGACGCAGCCAAGACGATGATCGAAGAACGATTGAAGGGGCTACCAGTCTTAGACTATAAAGAGAGACTCGTAGGTATCGTCAGTAAAACAGACATGACTCGACTAGTCTCAAACAAATTTGAAGTCCAGCTACCCTAAACCAAATCCTCCATGGAAGACCCCCCATGAAAAAAGCAGAACTTAGGATAACTAATTCGAAGATTCTTGTTGGAGACAACTTGGTCGAGGCAGGAGTAGCTATCAGCGAGGGTAGGATAGTCAAAGTAGCTAAGGAGCCACATCTTCCTCCGGCGGACAAAACAATAAACTCCCAAAGTATGTTGATGATTCCTGGTGTGGTTGATGCGCATGTTCACCTCAGGGACATGAATCTCTCATACAAGGAGGACTTCTCTTCTGGAACAGAGGCAGCGGTCTCAGGTGGCGTTACTACCGTTCTTGACATGCCCAACACATCCCCTCCGACTGCCAATGCTGAAAGACTTAAGGAGAAGATGTGTAAGGCAACTAATATGGTATACTCAAATGTAGGCTTTTTTGGAGCATTGCCAATGGATCCAAGCGAAACCTGTAAAATGATAGATGAAGGAGTCATTGGATTCAAGCTCTACCTAAATGATCCACAATACGAGTTACAATACGACAAGACATTACCAGCGAACTTATTGAAACCCGTACTATTTTCTGGATTCCCTCTGGCGGTGCACGCCGAATTCCCGCAGAAGCAAGAGGAAGAAATGGGCTCAACCAGTACTAAAAGTGAAATAGGATCATTCCTCAGAGCACATGACCCCCGAATGGAAACGGGCGCTGTTTCAATGTGTGTTAGAACAGCCAGAAAGCTAGGTGTTCAGATACATGTTTGCCATCTGAGCACGGAATCTGGATTGAGCATAATACGTAGGGAAAAAGTCGCTGGAACCCCAGTGACGGCAGAGACTACCCCTCATCATCTTCTGCTATCGGAGAAACAACTACACGATTTTGGCTCCTATGCAAAAATGGTCCCACCTCTTAGAACACTAAGAGATGCAAGCAGCTTAATGAAAGGACTTAGAACTGGAACCGTGGACATAATTGCTAGTGACCATGCTCCACACACGAACGAAGAGAAAGAGGGAGGATTCACAGTAGCCCCATCAGGGATCCCGGGACTCGAAACAATGCTTTCACTCATCCTCACAGAGATGTCTGAAGGCAGAATAACCTTGAGAAGGCTTGTGGAAACAATGTCTCAAAACCCCTCTAAGATCTTTGGATTGAAGAGAATAGGAAAGATCGCTGAAGGATATGATGCTGACATTGTTGTAGTGGATCTCCGAAAAGAAAAGATCATACGTGCACGTGACTTCCACTCAAAAGCGAAGTACACTCCGTTCGAAGGGCGTAAGGTGAAAGGAGTCCCAGTAATGACCATAGTAAACGGATTGCCAGTGATGCAAGATGGAGAAATCATAGAAAACCCCGGCGTCGGCAAAATAGCGAAACACATTACATCTACTTGAGACAACCAAATGACCACGGGCTAACAACCAGTGAGGTGTCTTAATATAGGAAAAACAAATCCTCCGCTTTTTCTTGTTGACCAAATGCTGGGCGAACTAGCTCGTTGGCTCCGCCTTCTCGGATACGATACTCACTATTCTAAGGAACTAGCTGACGATGAACTAATATCGACCTCAAAGAGAGAAAACCGAGTATTATTAACGAGCGATCAAGAGCTCTACAGGAAAACGGTTAAGCATGGAGTCCGCTCACTCCTCCTCAAACCAGATAACCTCATAAATCGACTCACAGCCATAGCTAAGACCTATGAACTGAAATTGAAGCTCGATCCTACGAACTCAAGGTGTCCAATCTGCAACGGCCAAATACGCGAAGGAACTGATGTGGATAAACTTAGGAGGAAAGTTCCACTAAATGTTATAAACATGAACAAGGAGTTTTGGGTCTGCACGAATTGCGGCAAAACATACTGGATTGGAGGGCATTGGAAAAACATTACAAGAACAATAAATGAAGTGAAGCGAATTCTACAGCAACAGCCCTCCACACAATAGTGACGTTGTCAGTGGCTGATCACCCACGCGCACTCCTAGACGAACCTCCATAGGATCTAATAAGCTTTTAAAGAAGGACAATGCTATCAAGTTTTGGAGGGAATGGTTTCGTGAGCTTGAAGTTCTTGACTTTGGATGATGTGAAAACGGATTCCAAAAGTGTTCTCGTCAGGGTCGACATTAATTCTCCAATGAAACCTGGAACAGAGGAGATAATGGATGACTCAAGAATGGTGGCCATCCTTGATACACTCAAAGACCTGAATAATGCAAAGACTGTAATCCTTTCGCACCAAGGGAGACCTGGGGAGCAGGATTTCACGTCCATGCAACCCCATGCACGGGTACTACAGAAGTACCTAGGTTCACGCATCAAATTCGTTCAGGATATTATTGGACCAGCAGCCATAGAAGGTATTCGAAACCTGAAAAAAGGTGAGGTACTTCTCTTGGATAACGTCAGGCTTCTCTCAGAGGAAGCGATGGAAGGCTCACCTGAACAACTCGCGAAAACACACTTAGTCAGAAGACTGTCCCCACTTTTCGAACTATACGTGAATGATGCCTATCCAGCAGCCCATCGTTTGCAAACCTCAATGGTCGCGTTCCCTGAGGTTCTACCTGCCGTCGCCGGTAGATCTATGGAGAGAGAACTGAAGGCGCTTAACAAGGCGCTATACGAGCCTGACAGACCAAACGTCCTTGTCCTTGGAGGAGCAAAGGTACCAGACAAGTTAAAGATCCTGAACGGCATTCTAGAGAGAAAGAAGGTTGACAAAGTCCTGTTATCAGGCCTAATGGGAATCGTTTTCCTAGAGGCTTCTGGCGTGGACTTGAGCAAGGAAAGTAGAGGGAATCTGAAGGACTATGAATCACTAAAGAAACAAGCCAAGCAGTTGTTAGACAAGTACGGAGATACCATACTTCTTCCAAAAGATGTAGCAATTTCTGCTAATCAGAAGCGAAGTGAAGTGACGGTTGATAGAATACCGCAAAACGCCTCCGTGATGGACATAGGCGAAAACACCATCAAGAAGTACACAAGCCTAATAATGGAAGCAAAAACAGTCTTGGCCAACGGGCCGGCAGGCGTCTTCGAGAACGAAAACTTCTCCCGAGGAACAAAACAGATCCTAAGAGCCATAGCACAGACAAAAGGATTCTCTGTCATCGGGGGAGGACACCTCGCGGTCCTAGCAAAAGGAGAGAAACTTGAAGGCTCAATAGGTTACGTCAGCACAGGCGGGGGAGCCACAATGGCGATGCTCGCAGGAGAGAAACTACCTGGAGTTGAGGCACTCTACAAAGCGGCGAAGAAGTCTGGAGCAAAGTAGAGAATCTGGAGCCGCCGGCGAGAATCGAACTCGCGACCACCAGCTTTCACGTTTAACCGATTACAAGGCTGGCGCTCTGGCCGACTGAGCTACGGCGGCAATGTCTTTCCTCTTCTTAAAAGAGTCACATGTATTTAAAAGTTTTATACTTGCCCCAATGATCTTCAACGTACAGCAGAATGCATCACTATGCAGCGTACGAGGAACTGCAGCAATTAGGAGCAAGAAAAAGGATGAGGGCAAAAACTTTAAGATGGGAACGCTGTGATTCTTATTCCACCAATATGGGCGGGTGGTCTAGATAGGAAGTTGAAGGACCCTAGACTGGTTATGATTCCTGCCTAGGCAACACTTGTCAAAGAAGGGGTTGCTGCAGAGTGGGAGCAGGAGATTGCCTGTGATGGAATAAATGGCAACCTGAGGTCGCCGGTTCAAATCCGGCCCCGCCCACATCCGTTCGAGAGTAAAAGGTCGCGGTCTACAGGGGAATGAATGGTTGAGTGCGCTCAGGACCGAACCAAATCTAGTTCAGATCAAGCAGAATAGATGTATTTCCGGCAAGAACTTGCTATCTATGTCATCTAAATACGGGGAAAGGTTTTGGAAGGGAATTAGAGCGGCCACAGAAGGATACGTCAAAAAACATGCTTTTTCCCCGAGTGGACGGGAAGTCTGGACTGTTGAAGGAAAAAAAATGGACTACATGGTGATAGACGATTTCTATTGTGGCTGCGATGATTTCTATCTAAATGTGGTCATAAGGAGAAAGTTCTCATGTTGTTACCATCTCTTGGCTAAGGTGATAGCTGAGGCTTTAGAGTTGTATGAATCGGTCACATCAAATGATAACAAATACCTGCCTCTGATGAGGGGATTGCGGAGAGTTCCAAAGAAGGATTCTTAGAGAAAAAAGATAAATGCTGTCATCTGATACTTAATGAGGGAAATGATAAATATCCATGCTAGTTTACCTAATCATGAACCAGCTGGAGATGATGAATTTTGGCACTCGCATTCGACACTATCGTGGTCATACTGATGCTGTTAATTGGTGTAGCGATAGCATTTATCTTAGCGTACCAGATATTTGGAGAGGAAGAGAAACTAGTCACATAGATTTGTTCGCGAAGAGTGCTGCGCCATTCTTTGTATTTCTTCTGTTATTCAGGGGAGAAGAAGAGAACTGGTGTCCTGAAGCATGACCCTGAAGGACAATGAGAAAGAATTATTGTACGAAGTACTGCAAGAGGTAAAACCGTACCTTGCCGAGATACGATCGGTTGAAGAACTGATAGACAAGCATCTAGAATCGGCGAATTCAATACTGGAATTCGTGGCACAACTAGAAAGTGAAAATAACACCGCTAAGAACAGTATAATAAGAACTGACTTGAGGATCTATGTCGCCAAGCTTAGGAAAAGAACAAGACGATAGCCAATTTGATCAACCAGGTCCTGATACCAAACCCACTGCTAGATCAGAGGCATACTTCTTCGAATGCGATTAGAGAACTTTAAAGCCGTTCATCACATAATTAGATATTATGTTATGTTGATGAGGTTAATCAGAGATGAAGAAGTTACCTAGAATGACCCTGGAGGAGATAATTAACAAGATAGTCGAAGAGAAAGGATTGTCCAGAAAGCAGGTTTTTGACCTGATTGAGAAGAAGAAGATTACGCTCAGTTGGATGATAAGTGACGAAGGCGCTGCGGACATAATTGCAAAGGAGCTGGGGGTAGAGGCCCTCCCAGGTTTTGAGGGGGAGGACCTAAGCCTAACCATTGGCGATCTGGTCGCCGGGATGAGTAATGTCACAATCACTGGTAGGATTGCAAAAGTTAAACCCCTGAGAGAGTTTGTCGATAAAAGTGGTAACAAAGGTATTGTGACAAATCTGACGCTCGTCGACAAGAGCGGTGACATAAACGTTGTGCTATGGGGAGAGCCAGCAAAACATATTCAGGATAGTAGGGCCAACGAGGGCGACATTATCAGGATTCGTAATGGCTACGTGAGAGAGGACTTAGGTGGAAGAGTTGAACTGCATGTGGGGAAAAGAGGGCATCTGGAAATAAATCCCTCAGATATTAGAGAAATTGATTTTCCTAAGCACTCTACGAAAACCATGAAAATCAGAGACCTGACTGCCGACATTAATGAAGCCGACATTACTGGGATTGTTCAGGAAGTCTACGGGGTCAAAGTTGTCCAAACTAAAGACGGTAGAGAAGCAAAATTGTCGAGCCTGATTCTAGCAGATGAAACGGGTGAGAAGGTTAGAGTCGTTTTCTGGAATGATAGGACCTCCCTTATGGAAAATGTTAGAAATGGCTATGTTTTAGAGGTTACATCGGGGAGAGTTCGAGCCAACAGAAATGGCGAGATTGAAGTTCACGTTAACCCTTCTGCGACAGTGAAAGTGAATCCTCCTAATGCAAGAAACGGCGCGCCTGCAACCAGAGACGTTTGTGAAGGAAGTCAGATAATACATAGGTCAACCCATCCTTCCGAAGGTTTGATAGCGGAGGAACCTAAGTTCAGGGAATTTGCCCGTAGCAACGGAGAAACGGGAAAGATACTTTCATTCATTTTATCAGACAAAGCCTCCTCCATTAGAGTTGTGGCGTGGGGAGAAAATGCCGAAAGACTGAGGAGACTAAAGAAAGGCGATTTCATAAGAATTAAGGAAGGAAACTTTAAGCGTGGAATCAAAGGGGAATTGGAGATACATATCAAGGATCTGGGATCACTTGAAGTTAGGAATAAGAGAGATGATGGAAGTTCGACAAATGGGAGTCTGAAGAACACATCTCTGGAGGTACAGCAGGCACAGGACAAGATCCCTAGGAAGAGGATCTGCGAATTAAGAGATGGAGAGAGCGCAGAGATCAGAGGTATGATAACGAGGGTTCAGAGTAAGACCCCGGTTTATAGAGCCTGCCCCAAGTGTTTTCGAAAAGTCAGCAGGCAAGAGGGCGAATGGCTCTGTCCAAAAGACGGTAGCATTGATGAGCCCACCATGAGAGTTCTATACAGCCTGACACTTGATGATGGAACCGGTACAATACCATGTACGTTATCCGGAAAACTGGGAGAAGAGTTATTAGAAACGAGAATTGACGACATGCTCCCAAGCATCGATGACGAGGCAGGAGAAAACAAGTCAATCTTCTCAAAAATACTTGGAATCGAGATAATTCTGGTAGGAAGATCCTCTCCTAACCGAAAATCAAACCTAAACAAGAGTGAGTTTAATGTCACGAAGGTAATAAGACCGGACCCCAGAACTGAGGCCAAGATACTACTAGAACGCATCAAGAATGAGTTCACCATTTGAGAGACAACGTCTTTAAAAGGTCAAAAGCTCAGCTATAAGCTTGGGCTGAACTATCTTGGTCTTCGTGATTGCATGAAACTTCATGATTCTGATAACGGTTGTGATATAGATGGGTAGGAGACGCAGGAAGGTCATAAAGAGAGTCCAAAGGAAAATACCATCGCTCTTTACTTGCCCCTCATGTGGAAACAAATCCATTAGGATCACACTAGACAAGTATCATCATGAAGCTACAGTAAGATGTGGCAATTGCGGAATCAACGTGAAACTTGGTATTAGCAAACTCTCTGAACAAGTGGACGTGTACGGAAAATTCATCGACATGTACTATTCGTCCAAGAAGTAGAACCTGACCACCATGTTTGCCAGAATCTCTAGACCATCTTGGCTATCGGAAATTGGATACCAAAGTAAAACATGAGAATGCCTACTACAGAGCCTGACAGGGAAGATATGAAGTTGACCCAGTTGTTCCCAACCACTCTGTAGCCTCTTAGTAAATCTGCAGGTTCGTCACAGTGGGTGCTGTGCTCAGTTATCTTGTGGCATTTTCTACACTCGTATGAGCTCTGTACTGTCGCACCAAGTACACTGTCTATAGTGCTACCGGCGAATGCCGACACGACACATACCATGAGTAGGTTTGGTCCAAAGCCTAGAATCCCTTGGCTTGGTACCAAGTTCGTAGTGATCGCCAGAAGCCATGCAACACATCCTATCAGCAGACCTCCACCAATAATCGCTACCTCACCAAGTGGCGAGACGCCTCCAGACGTTCCTGGTGGGACTTTCCTTTTGAGACTAGTAATGAGCCTAGGTTCCCTTGGATAGAGTAGTCCTATTTCAGTTGCCAGCGTGTCAGCTGTTGTAGTGGATATGGCTGCTATGAAAGCAGCGAAGAACATGTCTGCGCTCTGACCAAAATAGATTGGGTAGATTTTCTCAAAGACTGCAAAGAATGCGGGGATCCCTCCGTTAGCGAATACATTACCCCATGCGCGAGCCCCGTGTTTTCCTTCAGCTACCCCGAGTTTTCTCTTGTACTCGTATTTGAAGTGAGTGAATTGCGCTGTAACTAGGTGGAACGTTAAGATCAGAACAAACCATGGCCAACCCCCAAAAATCCATACAGAGAGTCCCACGACTAAGCCAGCAATTAGGCCAGAGAGACTCACAGCTTTTACCTTCATTGAGAATATGCCAAATCCTCCGACAACTATCAGGCCAATTAGAACGTAGAGTATATCCAAGTCCGAAGAAGCCATTCTTGCTCAACCTCGTTCAACCATATCAGTAGTAGAAAGCTCTGCTAAGTCAAACAACCTAGCTCCAGCTTGAAAGGTGTGTAAGGAAATCTGGGAATTGAAGTATTGATCGTTGAATAGATCAAATAAAAATGTTATGTCGAGGGGTCAGATTCTTTCGGCAAATACCGAATAATCACCGCTTAGTCGTCAATTGCCGGGCCAAAGATAGGGCTAGATATCGAGTATGAACCGCACCTTGAATCCATTGCTGGTCTTGGCTATGAGCATTTCTTCATATGTGACTGCTTTGACCTCGGTTCTTCTTGAATGCTTTCCAGGATCGTAGAGCTCGCCTTTTGCTTCCCCCATGCCTCGCATAACACCCTTCTTTTCGACAACAGTGAATTCGAATTCCGAAAAAGCAATTCTCTTGACATCAAATCTATACAACAATTCTTCTAACCATGAGTACAGCAACCCCTCAAGATCCTTCGCAGAGACCTTGATTTTCATACTCTGTCTTGGAACAACTCTCGAGGTGTCAATCATGACATCGAACATCGCCTTAGCTGCAAATGAGAATGCCTCACCTATTGATGCGCCGTGGGCCTCGATCATGACATCGGCAGTGTGTTCCAAGAACCTGTATCCCATACCGATTACCCTCAATAACGTCTTCAAAACCCTTCTAAGCTACATTTCCGCGGACTCATGTTAGAAGAAGAGTTTGGTGCCAAATACGCAAGGAAAGAAACTGGAACGGCTATTCTGTATTGATCGGATGTGTTTGTCTTTTCGGAAGTTTTTATGCTAGATCTAGCGCCGGGGGTGGGATTTGAACCCACGCGCCCTTTCGAGCACAGACTTAGCAGGCTTGAGCTTTTGTTAAGAGTTCTCTATCTGCTCCCTACCAGGTTCCCCGAGTTTCTTGGTTATAAACTCCCTAGGACACCCCGGCATACGTTCGTCTCAGGATTCTTCCTAAGTCCCTACCTTGAGTTTAGTGGGAAAAAGCAACCACTTAACCCTTTCTTCAGGAAATCTTTATATTTAATTTTTTGGTATCCACATTGGGGTTATGGACCTAGGCGGGGGGCTAGGGACCTAGGTTGATCCCCTAGCCTGGGCTAGAACTCCCCTGTACCGCAAACGCCCTATATGGCGGGCCGAATGCCGGCTTGAGGCGTTTCAAGCGTCCACGCAGCCTCCACCAAGGGACGTGAAATCTCGCCCCGGAGGGTATCTGACGGTCGAACATTTCCTGTAGGGGAAATGGAGAAGACTGTTACAGACAAACCCGACTAGGGCCGGGAGGCAGCAGTCGTAAGTTTGGTCGGATGCGCTTCCGGGATCACGGGGTGGATTTCCTAGTGAAGGTGTTGGTGGGTGTGAGGGACATCGAGAGTCGGGGCCCATAACCCTTCTCATGCTAGTAACTCATTTCTATGATAATTGTGTGAGTAATTTACACACATTACAAAATCTGTCAGAAGATGGCTCACCGCAGTGTTCGCATTGAGTAAAATCGCTGTCGCGTACGTAGCTTCGGAGGACTGGCGCTAAGTCGTCCAAGAACTTGAGAATGCTGTACTTTGTTCCAGGTCTCTTACTCTCAAGCTTGTTCAGCATTGATTCAATGTCGCCCCTTAATACGTTGAATGAGTAAGGACATTGCTGTGAGTGGAATTCCATTCCTTTGAAATGCGCATATAGGATGGTTTCTCGCTCAGGAATTGCTCGCAGAGGTTTTATTCGCGGTACGAAGCTCTCATTCCTAGCAAATGTGATCGGGAGCAGCCTAGCCAAACGGCGAATATCTGCCCGAAGAACATTCAGCAAAATGCTTTGAGTCTCATCGTCCAGATTGTGTCCAACGGCCAGTTTGTTCGCCTCTAGTTCTCTAGCTTTTTGGTTTAATGCTCTTCTTCTTAGCGAGCCGCAGAAAGAACATGCACTAACGCCCGAGTTCCTAACATGTTCGTCTTGCATTATCTCATCGATCGAGTATCCGAAGATCTCTTTGAATGAGAATACGAAGTGGGGAATATTCAGCTGTGACGCGTTTCTCCTCGCAATAACTAAGCTCTCCTCACGGTAGCCGGATATCCCTTCGTCTATGGTAATGGCTATCAGACTTGACTTGGGAAACCTTTCCTCAATTTGTTTCATTACATGAAGCAGAACCACACTGTCCTTACCACCTGAGAGCCCTAAAGCGATTCTGTCATCTTCCTTAAGCATCTTGTGAGTCGTAATCGAACGTCTAGCTCTAGCCTCTACTGACTTAATGAAGCATCCTTTACATAGATATTCACCAGAGTAGGGCCGAAATGTCACAGCCATCTTACCGCATCTTGAGCATTCTTTCAATCCAAATGCACTCCGGGCAATTGGTACAAGTAATGTTGAGAAAGCCTACGAGCTGCCAGTGGTCCCGCATGATAACCGTATGAATGAACTATCCTTGAAAACAAGAAGTTAGAAGCATGACAGGAGAATAAGTATTTACAGGCTACTTCGCTAATAGACTGTGTTTGATTCTAATCCAAACGTTTTGTTATAAACTTATTGGACAAGGACGACCTATAATGATAAGAATAATAAACCTATCTCAGTTCTTCCCCATAGAAGCAGAAATCAACGAAGGAAAAACCACGATTTACCTCCACAAGATCATAATGGGAGAGTTGTCTTCAGCTGAATTAGAGAGGGGTCTCAGGAGAGAGCTAGGTTCCGATCAGTTAAAGCTGGGTGTTGTAGTCAAGGATGAGGAACTGATATTCTCAGTGGATGCTCAATTTGAGGTGGAACTAGATGAACAGGGATTGGCCAATGTCATAGGCGACTTGATTTCGAGGCTCCTGCCTCCAACCCTAAGAAATCGCGTCAATGGGAACAGATTAGTCTACGTTTCGAGAGGAACCGGAATCCCATTGATGGGTCGTATTGATTTCGGCATAATCGATAGGGGAACAAATCTGATTCAAGTTAGGCCAATAACAGGATGCTTGCTTGATTGTCCTTTCTGCTCTGTTGATAGTGGGAGAAGATCTAAGACTCGCATTACGGATTTCGTTGTTGACCCAGACTACATGTCTGAGGAAGTAAGGAGACTCTGTGAATTCAAGGGTTCAAAGTTCATCGAGTTGCATATTGATGGCCAGGGTGAACCGACCCTCTACCCATATTTGCCAGCGCTAGTTAAGGAGTTTTCGACGATCCCTGGTGTTGAAACTGTATCGCTTCAAACAAATGGAGTTCCATTAACGGAGAAACTTGTCGACAAATTGGAAAAGTCTGGGCTCTCTCGCATTAATCTTTCACTTAATGCTTTAGATTCTGACATCGCGAGAAAACTATCAGGCTCGCCTGGGTATAGTGTCAATCATATTCTTGATCTCATTCAATGTGTTAATGGCTCAGCTATTTCGTTGCTCATAGCACCATTATGGATCCCAGGAATCAATGACGACGAGATCCTCAGAATAGTACAACTCGTAAAGAGAATTGGCATCAAATCCAAGTGGCCCATTCTTGGAATACAGAATTACTTGGTTCATAAACATGGTAGGATAATCAAGGGGGTCAGGCCTTACACGATGAAGCATTTTCGCCATAATTTGGTGAGACTAGAAAAAGTATTTGATTTCCATCCTTTGGCTCTGAAGCGCAGTTACTTTGGGATAAAGCCAATGAAAAGTTATCCGAAACCATTTGCCAAGGGTGAGATTGCCGAAATCGAAGTGTTGGAAGTGGGACGAATGGTTGGAGAAATGGTTGGAGTCGGAAGGGGAAGGGCTTTACATGTTCTGACAACTGACAGAGAGATTAACCTGATGAAACGTATACGTGTTATTCGCACTAAGCACAACATCTTCTTCGGTCAGACAATTGGTTCTCACAACTAGTACCTTAACAATGGGAGATCAAAACTATTGAAAGGAGGCGTACCTGGAGTTCAGTCTGCGCCACTGAGATCCCCTTTCTTCATCTTACCAATGATATCGTGGAGTCTTTCTTCGAGGATACTTGCTGGGATATCATACAGGCTTATTCTCCCATGTCTACCACGCTTTCCCCTTTCCACGGGACCTACAATCATTCCCATGAATCCCAAGTTGAGCAAGAGATTAACATTCTTCCTGAAGCTTGACTTTAACTGAGGTGAGAATTCTTCTTCTTCACATACGATACGGTAGTAGTCGAAGGCTTCATCGATGGTTGTAGACGTTGTTCCTCTACTGCTTAGCAGTCTCGCTATGCCTAATGCTGTTAGGATTTCATGTGACTTTAGAGTATAGAATATGTCGTATCTTAGTTCAGGGTAGACGCTTTCCTTCGCCTGTCTAATCATCTCAGCAGTAAGCTGGGTCTTACCCACCGAGTCGGCTATCTTACCAGCCTGATAAAGTATTTCGATACCATGTCTAGCGTTTCTCGTACTTGCTGCTATTTCTGCTACCATGCCCAGAACCTCTTCGGAGACTGCGCTTGGAACGAATGCCACATCTGCCCTGTAACGCAGTATTTCGATGAGATCCCTTTTGCTGTAACTACTCATGTTTATCTGATCATGTATGTGCCCTGATAGAGGAGCACTCAACATGACTCGCCACTCAGACGGACGACTTACAATAACTGTTGAAATACGAGACTGACCGAACCCGTACACCTCTGAGGCGTGCAACATACTTAGCATCTCTTCACCCCCTAATATAGGAGCCTCGTCAAGTACGATCACGAGTTTCGCGTTTTCGTTTACAAGCCTTTTGATTAACATGCCTAATAGTTCCTCATCAGAGAAGCCACGGCTCAAGACGTGAAAACGTTCAGTGAGTAAATTCCTTAGAACTGCGCTCTTTGTGCGAAAAGTATAGCAGTTGAAATACTCGAAGAACATCTTCATGTTTTTCTTCATTGCGGCATGAACTATCCGTTCCATGACAAACTTTGCCAGTACCGATTTGCCTGTTCCAGCTTCACCTATTACTGCAATATTAACAGCGAAGGCTCCGTCTTTTATGAGGAGAGGTCTGAAATCCTGCGCCAAACGCACTATTTCTCGCTCTCTACGTGGAAGTCTCGGGGGGACGTACTCTGAGAGTAGCGTAGCTTCATTCCTAAAAACTGATTTTCCAAATAGAATTTCTTCAACGGCATTGTCTTCCAATCTTAATCAACCTATATGCCGCAAACTAACAGATAGAACAATTCTCCTCCATCTCTTGATTCTCGATCATTTTACATGGTCTGACCCAATGGTCTATTGTGAAGAATTCGCTTGACGTAGTTGAGTCTGCCCCTGATTCGTGGTGAAGCCTTGCTTCTACTTGCTCCTTCAACCTTTGGTGTCTGTTTCCTAACCTTACCCGCCTTGGCGACAGAACCGTGTGATGGCATATCAGTTTCCTCCTGTCTGATTTTAGCTATAAGAGACGATACAAGACTATTTATTGATTTCCGTTCTAGCAGGTTCCCAGAGTGAGATAAAGCTTCTAATGGCTTTTGCAATCAGACTCTCATTTCGAAGGCTGTATATCCGGATTCTACCAAAGTTCTTTTCGCAAACAAGCCCAGCACGCTTGAGTAAATCCAAATGCTGTTCTACGGAGTTGTGGTTTAACCTAGTGAGCCTGACAATCTCAGAGATACTGAGCTCACAGTTCTTTAGTAATGTCTTTATGATTTTGATGCGGCCTTTTGATGAAAGAATCTCCTCGACAGGGGTAAACGTTCTTCTCCTAGAGAGGGGGTCTTCTGGCTCGACTAGCATAAACTGAATCCTCCTATACGGGGCAAATCTGACACAGCACTGGAGGTCATCAGGATCAATAGTCTAAACAGTGAATCTCTCAATTCATTAGAGAAGATTGCCGATATAGAACTAGAGGGACGTAGGTAAAAGTTATTCTCCAGTAGAAAGATTCATCCTGGAAAGCGAACCAAGGACTCAGAACTCAAGATCTTCATTCATCCACGTATCAGTGGGGTCAGAGTCATCATCGTTGACCTTCATTAGATCCATGAGAGGTTAATAACCTTTTGCGTAAAAGTGTCCGCAAGTTGGATGTGAGTGCGGCCGCCGGGATTTGAACCCGGGTCTCCTCCCCAAAAAGATAGAATCTGGGTTAGAGGCTTGGGAGGCCTTTGGACGGTAACGATTACGTCTTGCTCTGTCCTAGACCATTCTAGCTGTACCAGTCGCTTTGACACAATCCTGTCTAGACCACGGCCGCTGATTGTGAGATAACAAAGTTAAAGCAAATAAATGCTTTATGGTCTAAAGCAAACACGCCCGAACAGTGCTTGTGGTTTAAATATCTCGTATAGGGACTGGTTTGCGGCGAACCCCGCAATGAAATCAAGGAAGAACAAAAAGAGACTCTTATCAAGACTATTCAAAGATGAAAGAGGATCTCCATTGGTCGAAGAGGGTATGCTCATAGGACTATCACTAATTGTCATAGGGATTATAATAGGTCTCGTCCTTCAAGTCCTCGGCTGGTCTGGTGATGCACTGAACTCAATATATCAGCAACTTGACCTAATTAAAGAGCAGTTGTTGAAGCTACTTGGTGGTAGCATTATATACTGACATTTTCGCTTTTTGCTGATGCCATAGTGCTCCGGCCGGGATTTTCGCTCAAAAAGTAGAAAGAGATTCGAACCCGGGTCCGCGGCTTTCCCTGTGTAAACCCGAGAGGCCGCTATACTTGACCGAACTATACTACCGGAGCACAAGAGTAGGGAGAGTTTATCTAGTTCAAAATCCTTTCGGTCTTACATTGAATTGACACTCCCAAGATCCAAATGATAGTTGTAAAGCGAGGGATGCCCTCTTTGCGCTTCGACCGATAGAATTATAAAAGGAAGTACATTAACTATTTCTCTCACAGAATTATGAGAAGGGTCTCACACTAGCAAAAGGTGCTCTCTCATGGGCAAAGTCAGAATAGACAGTGTCAAGCGCCTTGCACGTAATCTCTATAGCCGTTACGCCAATTACTTCAGTGCTGAGTTCAATGAAAACAAGGAAAAACTGAGGAACATCCTAATAACACCTTCAAAGGGTGTCCGGAACCGAGTAGCTGGGTATTTGACTCATTTAGTGAAGATCAGGACTAGGGTGAGCCGCGGTGAGGAAGAACAGATCACTACCGAGGAAGAGGACGTGGGAGAAGAGAACCGCTAAACTTATGGTTGCTCTACGTTTTCCATCCTTTCAGAAACCGTGATCCAAAGCGGTCAAATGTGGGTACGACAAGTAAGTTTTCTGGATGGGGGACTTAACTGATCCGATATGTCAGATGAGGAAGAGCAATTCCCTGATGAGAACTATTGAAGCTTTTTGGTCAGTGTCACCTTACTCTGGAACACTGTATGCATAAGGAGAAGTGAAGAAGACGAGAATAAGAGTAAAGTTCTTGTCAACAATGAAACAGGTAGCAGGGCAAGATGATAAGTTCATGGTAGTTGAAAAAAACACAACTGTAGCCAACCTTCTAAAGCTAGTTTCGACGACTTATAATAAGAAGGTAGCAACATTGTTATTTGAAGAAGACAAGATTTCAATAAGAAATGACACGCTGGTACTGGTTAACGATGTAGAAATAAGCGTTCTCGAAGGAGACGAAACAAGGTTGTCAGAAGGAGACGAGGTCACTCTAATGCCTATAGCTCATGGAGGATAGAATCGCTCTCAAATAGAGGAAAAACAACATGTGGGTCTTATCTGTGACCTAGGTGAGTTGGTTCTATGCCAAAAGAAAATGGAACAAGTCTTGTGAAAAGAGCAATGAGTGAGATAGTAGAATCCGTTAATAGAGCAGAGAATCTACTGGTTCCAGAACAGGTTAACGGTATTATCGAGACGCTTCTGAAAGCAAGAGATAAGAAGATACTAGTTGTGGGTGCAGGACGTTCAGGCCTTGTTGGTAAAGCCTTCGCCATGCGCCTTATGCATCTAGGCTACCAAGTTTATGTAACTGGTGAAACCATAGCTCCAATACTCCGCCCTGAGGACGTTGTTATCGCGATATCGGGTTCTGGTACCACACGTCTAGTTGTCACATCTTCTAAGATTGCTAAGGAAAGGAGAGGCGCTAAGATACTTGCGATAACATCGTACCCTGATTCGCCTCTTGGTCGTCTGGCGGATCAAGTTGCAGTTATTGTAGGCAGGACAAAAATGACGCGAACGGAGGATTCCTACATCTCTAGGCAAATAGTGGGGGAGCATGAGCCTCTCGCTCCTCTTGGAACCCAATTTGAGATATCGGCAATGATCTTCTTGGATGGAGTTATTGCTGAATTAATGCATCGACTCGGGAAGAAAGAGGAAGATCTAAAAGCTCGACACGCCACCATAGAATGAAGAAAGTTGCGTCTTGAACTAATCAACGTCTAATTCATACTTTAGTACAGACTCGAGTAAGAAAAAAGCACATTCTTAAAGCTTAATAGCTGTCGCCCTACTAAAGAGAAGATGGTGATTTGAACCAAGAATGTTGTTTAGAAAATGATGTGTTCAGGTGACCACCGCAAAGGAGAACCACACATTACCATTGTGGATTTAGGAATCGGGGATGTATAATATTATGTGCCGACGGAGTATTCTGACAATCGCGATATTGACGTGTTTGGTTTTGTCGTCAACGCTTACGATCTCTGCTGTTTCAGCTCAAGATGTTCGAAGCGATCGCCGCTTGATCCAAGTTATGCTCGTTTTTGGGAACGCTAGTTTACCGAACGGAAACGAAAACTTTAGCAGCGTCGAGATGTTCCTGCGAGATACCAACCCTGATCTGGGTTTAGATCTAAATCTGACCGTCAAAAGTAACTTATTGTCAGAAGACAATTTGAACGGGGCAACGCTACTCATAGTGGGCGTTCCTGTTGCGACGACCATTCCGAACGCAACAATACTCCAAGGATTTCTCGACAAAGGAGGCTCATTACTCCTCATGTCTAACTACAACGGTGGTGGTCCAAGAAACTCATCAGGAATCCTTAACGATATTCTCAAAGAAACTTATGTCCGAAACGTGTCATTTGGCGAGGACGCGATATCTGTTAGCAATAGTACGGGGAACTGGCAGGAAAAAGTCTACAAAAACAATACCCTCGCTGTCAGAATCAACAGTTCGATGTTCCATCTTAAGACAGAATCAGAATCAGTAACTAGTGAGGTAACACAGGTCGTAACAATATCGTGTAGTTTGAATGTAACGAACAACGATGATCCATTTGCAGTTGGAACCGCACAGGCTTCATCCGACGCAAGTTTGTCGAATTGGCTTCTCTTGTTCGACAATGGGAGAAACCGGGTCGTTCTATCTGGCTCGGCATCGATGTTTAACAATACTTACATGAACGTCGAGGGTAACCGGTTTCTGTTCAGGAACCTGATTCTATGGTTGGTCGAGAAGTTCCAAATGCCCTCGCCAGATGTATTTCCATCTGTTTTTGTCGTTTCATCAGCAGTTCTGGTTTGTGGTCTATTAATTTACATTTTGTCTAGGAAACGGAGAGTCTAATCTGAACAAGGTCAACCTGCTCATTCACTCGTTAAACTCTTCTGTTCCTTCGCTAGGGACTGGAGGGCCTCATTGGGGGATGGACCAATGGAACTACCTAGGGTTTGTATAGCGATACCCGCCTCGATAGTTGCGGATGTCCCAAGTCTTCAATTGAAGACCTACAAAATTGGTCAGGTAGGCCGTGCAGCAGCTATCTACCGCGTTGATGAGATCTACATTTATCCTGACTATGATTATAGAAAACAGGAGAAGGATATCGAACTTGTCTCCCAGGTACTTCTCTATATGGAGACCCCACAGTATCTAAGAAGGAGGCTCTTCCCGCTATCGCGTGTGTTGAAATACGCGGGCACCCTCCCACCCCTTAACACGCCTCATCACCCAACGAATAGCCAAGTAGCGGCTCTAAAAGATGGTGAATTCCGCGAAGGTGTCGTCGTTACCAAGGGTGCAGGTGGGTCGCTAGTTGACGTAGGAGTAGAGAGAGTGCTAAGAACACGAGCCGAGATCCCGAAGGGGACAAGAGGAACATTCCGTGTCAGAAAAGAAGGCGAAGAGGTATCATTGGAGTCGGTGGATCGTTCGAGACCTGCCAGCTACTGGGGCTACAGGGTACATGGACTACACGAGAGGCTAGGAGAGTTTCTAAAAAAAAGAGCCTTCGACTTATGCATCTTCACATCAAGATCAGGCTTACCCGTCATTGAGCTCGTCAAGGAACTCGAGTCAAGACTCCAAAACTCCAGAAGAATTCTAATACTATTCGGCTCCCCGAAAGAAGGATTAAGACAGATACTCTCAAAGGAAGGATTGGATGCTAGTATCGCAGATTATGTCATAAATACAATTCCAGAACAAGGAACCTTGAGCGTAAGAAGTGAAGAGGCGATTCATGCTACACTTGCCATCATCAACGTGCTTCTCAACCTGGGAAGAAAGCCGAAGACGGAAGATTCATAAGTCTTATAAGGAATGAGTAGATCCATTCGTAGGAAGCTCACTAATGTATTCTCACGTCATCTAGCAAGATATAGGCAAGGATTTAACTAGCCTTAGGGTTTCTATTTGAGGGAAAATCACTATCACAGGAGGCGCCCGCAGTGGGACATAGAAAGCAACATGCCCCCAAACATGGATCACTATCGTATCTTCCTCGGAAGAGAGCGGCAAAACCTTGGGGGCGAATTAGAACTTGGCCAGCACGCACTGGTGAGCCCTTATTGTTAGGGTTTGCAGGCTTCAAGGCTGGTATGACTCATACCATTTTAATGGAAGACGCCCCACACAGTCCTCTACGGGGACGAGAGGTTGAGGTACCAGTCACGATAATAGACTGCCCTCCGTTAGTGGTTTGCGGATTGAGAGCTTACACCCAAACTACTTATGGACTCAGATGCTTACACGAAGTCTGGTCAAGAAACATGAACAAAGATCTCTCACGCAATTTCCCACTAACTTCTGACCCCAAGACGGATGAAAAACTGGCAAAATTGGAAGGGGATCTCAGCAACATTGACAGAATTAGACTCGTGGCCCATACACAACCTAGGTTGGCAGGTGTTCCTTCAAAGAAGCCAGCAATTATGGAGATTGAAGTTGGAGGCGGCCCGATCCCAGAACAACTCAGATATGCAAAAGGCATTCTCGGCAAAGAGGTCAGGGTACGCGACGCTTTTAGAGAGGGTAACGTAATCGACGTGATCGCAGTATCAAAAGGTAAAGGCTTCCAAGGACCCGTGAAACGGTGGAACGTCAGAGTCTTACAGAAGAAGTCCCGCAAGACTGTTCGCGGCGTGGGCACGCTGGGTGCGATCAGCCCTCACAGTGTTATGTACACCGTCCCAAGGGCAGGCCAGACAGGGTATCATCATCGCGTTGAATTCAACAAGCGAATCCTAAAACTTGGCGATAGAGGTGAAGAGATCACAGCCAAGGGTGGGATCAACAGGTACGGTGTGATCAGAGGCGACTACCTCCTATTGCAGGGTTCCATCCCAGGTGAAGTGAAGCGAATGATCAAGCTAAGGCAGCCAATACGGTCTCATCAGAAAGCACCTGAGAAGGCACCTCAGATATTACACATCCACAATACGCCCTCGAAATAGGGTCTAATAGGGGGAGAAACCTATGACAAAAACAGTAAATGTCTTGAATCTCGAAGGTAATCCAGTAAGAAAGATACCTCTTCCGGAAGTCTTTGAAACACCACCCAGACCGGATCTAGTTCAAAGAGCGGTGTTAGCGTCGCTCTCCGCTCAATTTCACCGCCACGGCGTCGATACTATGGCGGGAAAAAGGACAACGGCGTACTCACGTGGGCCTGGCATGCACCTAGCCAGAGTACCTAGGAAGAGAGGAACACTTCATCCAGAGGCGATGGCAGGAGCATTTGCTCCGATGACTGTGGGCGGCAGGCTAGCTCATCCGCCGAGGGTTGAGAAACGTGTTAAAGAATTCATAAACAAAAAGGAACGCCGGCTAGCTTTGAGGTCGGCGATCGCCCTAACGAGTGAATTGGATCTCGTCAAGAAGCGCGGTCATCTCCTTAATGATGAAGTTAAGGCATTACCGATCGTTTGTGCGGATGACATTGAGAAAATTGCTTCATCTCGTGAGGCAAGAGATGCCTTGGTTAAGCTTGGCGTGTGGCCTGACGTACTACGGGTGTCAAATGGCAAAAAAGTGAGAAGCGGTGCAGGTAAGAGGAGAGGAAGAAAATACAAGGTGCGACGTGGGCCATTGATGATAGTTGCCAAAACCGATTCGGTAGCTAAGGCCATGAGAAATCTAGGCGTTAACGTCGTTACCGTATCAAGCTTAGGCGTCAAGGATTTGGCACCTGGTGGCGATCCTGGAAGACTGACAATTTGGTCAGAAGCGGCTTTGAACAAGCTTAAGACATTCAGTTGGCTAGGTAGTGGGGTACTGAATGAGTAGTGAAAGCGTTGTGATAATAAGGCCTGTTATTACAGAGGCAGCGCTCGAGGCTATTGAGCGCGAAAATAAGTTAGTATTCATAGTATCACGTAAAGCCAATAAGCATATGATCCGCCGAGCCATTGAACGGCTCTACGAGGTTGAGGTAATGAAAGTCAACACTGCAATTCTTCCCACAGGGGAGAAAAAGGCATACATTACCTTAAGACCAGAATTCAAAGCGAGTGATATAGCGACCAAGCTTGGCGTATTCTGAACTCAACCGAATCCTATAACGATGGTGTGCAAGCATGGGCAAGAGAATACTTGTGCAACGGAAGGGAAGAGGAACCTCGACATTTCGTGCGCCCACTCACAGGAGCATAGGTGAAGCCAGGTACCAACCTTTGCGTGCAGATGAAGGACCCTATGTCAAGGGTTACGTGAAGGATATACTTCATGACCCCGGTAGGGGTGCTCCTATTGCATTGATAAGATTTCGAGATGGATCTCAAGCACTCATTCCAGCATGCGAAGGTCTGCGACTGAACCAGGTAGTGATAGTCGGAGGATCCTCCGCCCCACAAGCAAACCGTTCAGAGGGAGACATTCTACCACTCTCAGCTGTGCCAGAGGGAACTCCCGTTTTCAACGTTGAAGGAGAACCAGGTGACGGGGGAAAGTACATAAGAGCTTCCGGTACATACGGAACCGTGATAACTCACACTGCAACAGAAACTCTTGTGCAGCTACCCTCCGGAGCCACGAAGGCTTTCAACCCATCATGCAGGGCCACTATTGGTATCGTGTCTGGCGGGGGAAGGACAGAAAAACCGTTTGTCAAAGCGGGCAAGAAGTACCACTATGTTCATTCAAGAGCTTTGAAGTGGCCCATAGTTAGGGGAGTTGCTATGAATATTACGTCCCATCCCCATGGCGGTGGACAACACCAACACGAAGGGGCTCCAACCACAGTATCTAGAAATGCACCCCCTGGAGCGAAAGTAGGGTTGATTGCTGCTAGACGGACAGGGAGAGGGAGACGTTCAAGAGGCAAGGAGACAGTCTGAGAATTTAGTCAATTTAATCTTCCTCTCAAGCTGAAAGGCATTTCATACTCCTACTTCTTGCTTTTCTCTTTGACAAATTTGTCGAAGATAACCCTCACTCGCTCTGTAAGAGGACCTGTCCCTTCAACGCCTGACTCCGTAACCTTGATCTTATCGAGGACTTGTATTACTCGAGCGTCTTCCATGTATTTTACTTCGCCTGGCGGAAATATTTTCTGGATTTCGTTTGCGAGGGACCTCAAATCGAATGGTTCTTCAGACCTAACTATTTGCTCTATCATTGAGCCGTTAATAATTAGTCTATGGAAGGTTTTCCCTTCGCTATCCTTAGCACCTGCCAAGCATACGCTCAAGGAGTTCGGGTCATAGCCTCTCATTTCTCCTGTGAAACTCTTGCTCCCCGTGGTTGTAACTGTGACCGTAGAGCCTGTCAACGAAGCTAGCTCTCTGAAGAAGCTTCTACCTGCTGCATCTTCTGGCATTGGAATACCTCCTTCGAGATGACAGATCATCATCGTCTATAAAGCTATCTCTAAGAATAATAGCTGGAGAGTTATTTACTTATCTGTCTCAGCCTATGTAGATTGTTACCAATATTATTGATGTATCAGACCAGTAGCGTTCCTTCACACATAGGGTAGACACCCACGAATCTATTCCTTAATGTGGTGGGGGGCTTCTACAGATTATATCAAACTCGTTATGCCGGACATTAAAAGAGAACCGCGAAAGAAACGATCAGTGGACTCAAAAGTCCGGAGATGAGTAATCTCTAGTCTTCACTTATACCACGCTCAATGTGACCCATTGTAACTTTGATGTTACTTGTTTCCCCCGAAAGGGATTTGCAGGACCAAGGGCCAACCAATGAATTGGTGAAAAGGCCAAATTGGGAATTGAATTCTTGAAAAACAATGGTAAGTGTACTGAATGCCAAGGCGACATTGTTGCAGAGAATGGAGAATATGTGTGTAGTAAGTGTGGACTTGTAGCCTCAAACGAATTAGTGCAATGTGCGTGCCCTGTTGCTTCTTATTTAGTAGATAACCTTAGCAGCGGTGAGAAAGCTCATTCTTCACTGGGGAAGAGATTACACATAGTTGATGGCTTGGGTAGTTATATTGACTACCATAATAAGGGTTATTTCTGCGACTCCCAAGGCGAGCCACTTTCATATAAGAGACAGGCTCTCTTTCGAAGGCTGAAGTATAATTATGATTTGAAGTCACGGACAGACAAGAGAGAAACCGATTATAATGCTCTCCGCGTTCTGAACCGGGTTTCCGTTCTATTGAGGCTATCTGAAAGTGTTAGGAATAGAGCAGCTTATTACTACAGAAAGATAACATCTTCGAAGTTGTGCGCGGAAGTGAGCAACAGACTAATCACTGTAGCAACATGTCTCTTCGTGGCAATTAGAGAGTTTAAGGAGTGCGCTCCCGTCACAATTCAAGAGTTGGCAGATGTTTTCAGAGGTCTCGGTCATAGAGTCAGTGTAAGAAGCATTGTAAGAGAGTTGCCTAAACTCCAAGGCAAACTGGACATAAATGTGCATGTTAGGAGAAGCGAAGAATATCTTAGCAGACTTCTTTCCGCCGTCATCACACAGCCAGAGATTCAATGCAGGGTCAGTGAGTCAGAAATCAATGTCGAGGAGTACAAGTGTAGTATTCTATCCATAGCTCTATCAATACTCAAAGAACTAAATCTATCAACGAGGGGGGGCCGTAATCCTTTCATTTTGGCTGTTTCAAGCATATACGCTGCGGATAGAAAACTATCCGAGAGTAGGGGAACAAAACCAATTCTGACCCAAAGAATACTTGCAAAGGCAACGGGAACAGCGGAGTACAGCCTCCGAGATCATTTCTGCTCACTTCTAAAAAGGCATTGTAATCTTGCTTCTGGGAGAGGAGAAGGCTGAGCTTCCGTGAATAAATTACAGAGAGACGGAGCAAGTTGTCGGCCCAATACAGATACTGTAAAATACTTACAAAGAATTCGATACATGAAGGTAAGCCCACTCCAACTGGGGGCAAAAGACTATCCGTTTTGTGTAATAAACCTGAGGAAGAAGTCTGTGCTAGATATAGCGCAGTTCCAGATCTTTCAGCCAACCCAGCTTGCATGACCCGCATAGTTGATTATATTAGGGAAAGAGCCGCGGATGGGACAGTCGACCAAATCTCCATAGTCTCTCCCTCCATTACTAGGGTCTACACTTATGATCAAGTTAAGATGATAAATGAGATTTCAGAAGTTGCAGGGAAGATTAGCGCAGAAATGAGGGGATTGGAAGTAGAAAGCTTTCAAGGTAAATGCCCTAGTTCCAAGGAATGCTCAAACGTTTGGAACCAATTCATCCAAAGAATAATCGGTGAAAACCCTGTTAGCAGCGATCCCATTAAAGCCTATATAAACATCTTAGCCGAGAAACGCTCGTTGGATGGAAAAAAAGGAAAGTGCTCATCGTGTAGAAGAATTCACTTAAATCTCTTGCAATCAATAAAACGACTCCTGCAAAAGACAACTCTTGTATCCAAGTTCTTGCAGCTCAGGTTGAATTACGATGAGAATGAACGTGAGACGACTTACAGCTATTTCTTTCAGCCATTGATTATTCCTAGAATTCCTCTCACGAGCGACGGGAAGCTGGTTGGTGAATTCTACCCTACTGACCAGTATACCGTCGGATCTTACACAATAAATATATCAGTTAGCCGAGGTCGTGGAGAAAACTTCTATTCTATTGAGTCTCCAATCGATAAAGATGATACATTGCGGAAGATCGTAGAAGAGGTAACATCAGAGATAAAGAAGGTGCCCAATGTTACGACGAGCCATGCAAGGTTTCTCAGTCTAGATGAGTTGCTACAAATAAGAGCGCGCGAAGCCTCAAAGCTAATAAGACAAAGATTTCCTGAGATCCCACCGAACATCCTCTCATCCATAGCAGAACTAAGCTGTTACAAGTCAATGGGAATGGAATCAATCGCACCACTGCTAATTGACGAAGATATTGAGGAATTCTTCATTGACCAACCTGGTGCCTTTGTTTATTTAGATCATCGCAAGTGGGGACGTTGTAGAACTAATATAGTTCTTCCCGTTTCAGAACTCAAGAAGATTGAGACAAGGTTAAGGGCAGAGAGCGGGTATCGGCTTGACCACCTGAATCCATCTATTAAAACCGACATCTCAACCAAAAGATTCGCAGTAAGGGCTTCTCTTGACATTTCGCCATTAGCGGCTGACGGATTCCACCTCGATGTAAGAAGGCTAGAAAAAAGGCATCTCTCACTAGTTGCTTTGATAGAAAACGGAACATTGTCTTCAGAAGCTGCTGCCTACCTTTACTTTTGCGTTTTGAGAAAGAGGAACATTGTGGCCGTGGGAGAACCGGGATCCGGGAAGACAACAATGATAAATGCCCTTGATCTACTTACCCCTCCTCAGTGGAGAAAGATAACAATAGAAGACGTGATAGAGAGTATACCTCAAAGGGGATTTGGAAAACATCAAGTAAGGCTAAAAGTGGAACCGTTCGAAGAGAAAAAGAGGTTAAGGAGCAAGGGCAGAGAAATCATCTCATTATTACACAGAACTCCAGATCTTATCTACTTAGGTGAGATCCAAACACCTTCTCATAGCAAAGCTATGTTTCATGCGCTCTCTGCGGGGCTAAGAGGCCTACAGACATGCCATGCTGACTCCCCAGAGCAAGCTATTGTAAGGTGGGTCGTCCACCACAATGTACCACTGGTATGCATTCATCAAATAGGTATAATCATTCACATGAAAAAAGTTGGCATAAACAACGAAGGAACCCAAAGACGAAGGGTCGTGAGAATATGCGAGATAAAAGAAGACAATCAGACAGACGGATCAATAAATCTTTCATCAAGTTCCGTGCAACTGGTGGATATTTTTCGGTGGAACCCATCATCAGGTTCCCTTATGCAAAAAATCGACCTATTCGAAACACCCTCACTGCAAGCAATAAGGGAGTACGAGACTCTCGCAAGATCTATGTTCGAAGGGGAGTTCAATAAACACAAGTCGTTATTCGAAACGCTAGTTGAAAAGAACGAAGCCGACATTAATTCAACTACAAGAATACTTGGTGAGGTTTCAAGAGAACACGTTATTCTTAAAAGATAGTAGGCCGTTCTAACGAATTATAATACAAAGTCACTCGAACATTAAGAGTACAGAAATCTGCATTTATTATCGAGCGACAATATCCGACTAACCGATCAACACAGAAAAAGAAGTTATAAGATAGCAGAGCACCTATTCTAAGTTGTCTCTAACTAACAGTCTTGGTCATCTGAAGGGTTTCTTACTATGATCGTGCTGTAAGAGAAGACTACATGATTTGCCTGCAGCACGGCGTCGGGGTTTCATACGAGTTATTGCGCGAGAAACTTTGGTGGTGCGCCATATGACCGAAGCAAGTTCCGCTATGAAATCATACTTTAACTGGCTCGAACTAGACACAAAGAGAATATACGAAATCGCTGAGATGGCGCGCTCGGCTGGCCTGGACCCCTGTCTCAGACCTGAGATATCAAGGGCTCACGACCTTCCTGCCCGCGTAGAGAGCCTGGTAGGACCAGAATCTGTGGCTCAAAGGATCAGAGAGCTTAACAAGAGGCTTTCCCGAGAGGAGACAGCCTTCAAGATCGCTGAGGAGATAGTCTATGGCAAGTTTACGAAACTAGATGACGATGAGAAAGCCGCCGAGCAAGCCATAAGAACAGCACTTGCTATCTTGAACGAAGGAGTTACAACAAGCCCAATAGAAGGAATCGCCAGTGTGAAGATAAAAAGAAATCCAGATGGGACCAACTACTTAGCTATATACTTCGCGAGCCCCATACGTGCAGCGGGAGGAACAGAAGCGGCACAAACGGTACTTGTAGGGGACTTCATCAGAAGGTTGCTACACCTAGATAGGTACAAGCCCACCGAAGACGAAGTTGAGCGATTTGTCGAAGAAGTCGAGCTATACAGAAGACAGGTAACACACCTACAGTATCCATCGACCCCAGATGAAATAAGAAAGACAGCAAGGAACCTGCCCATTGAGGTAACAGGCGAACCCACAGAGCAAATTGAGGTGTCTGGTCACCGTGACCTACCTCGAGTAGGGACAAACAAGATACGAGGGGGAGCGATACTCGTACTCAACGACGGAGTAATTTCAAAGGCTCCTAAACTAAAGAAGATAATTGATAAGATCGGCGGCGAAGGTTGGGATTGGCTGGACGAGTTAAGGACAAAGGAAAAGGGAAGCGCTGACCAACATAAAAGAAACATTAAACCAAACCCCAAGTACTTATCGGAGGTCATCGCAGGAAGACCCGTCTTTTCATATCCCTCCAGGACTGGGGGATTCAGACTGAGATATGGCAGATCACGAAACACTGGATTAGCGGCTGTTGGAATCAACCCAGCAACAATGATTCTGTTGGATGGCTTTATTGCTACAGGCACGCAGCTTGCGGTCGAGCGACCAGGAAAAGGCGCAATAGCGTTGCCCGTCGACAGCATCGAGGGACCTATCATAAAGCTAACCGATGGAAGCATAAAAGCCATAAGCAACAGGAATGAAGCTCTGCAGTACGCTGGAAAAATCGCAGAAATAATCTTCCTAGGCGACATGCTGGTGGCTTTCGGAGAATTTCTGGAGAATAATCATCCGCTTGTCGAATCTGGTTACTGCGAAGAATGGTGGATAAAAGAAGCGATTGAGTCAATAAGAGCGAACTTCTCAGACAGTGTATGTGCAGTCAGCGGAATAACCAGAATGCCGGAAGAGAGACTTCAAGAACTAGTCTCTGAGCCCTTCTCAGCAAAACCCACAGCCCATGAGACAATAAAACTTTCTAGGGTATTAGGAATCCCTATTCACCCAAGATTCACGTACTTCTGGCACGATATAAATGCAAGTGAACTTACGTTTCTGAGAGATTGGATCAAGAACGGAATACTGGAGATGAGACGCGGTGAACAGGTTTTGGAATTGGCCAAAGATGAGAATGCACTTCGAATACTGGAGAAACTTGGAGTCCCAATCGACTGTTCCCTAGATCGAATTCAGATATCTGAACATCACCTAATCCTGCTGGAAAGCATGGCCACATTCCAGGAAAGTGCAAGATGCAAGCAGAGCGACGATGTCTCTGAAATAATCAAAGATCTCTCAGGGCTTACTTTTAGAAAAAAGGCGCCCACCTATTTGGGGGCAAGAATGGGGAGACCAGAAAAAGCAAAAGAGAGAGCGATGAAGCCACCTGTTCACGGCTTATTCCCCATAGGTTTAGATGGTGGAAAGAGCAGGAGCATAAACAGGGCTGCAGAGAAGAAATCTATTCGCGTAGAATTAGTTAGAAGAAAATGTCTTAATTGTGGCGACGAGTCACTTTATCATAAATGTCAGAATTGTGGAAACCCTACTATCATCGTAAAAACTTGCACACGATGCGAGATGATGACAGAGTATGATGTATGCCCCCGGTGTGGGGGAACAACGAGTTCGTATCAGACAAGGGAAATAGACATCCATAGGTTGTTGGCAAATGCGATAACGAAGACGGGGAGCTCACCAAAGGAGGTAAAAGGCGTAAGAGGGCTCACCAGCAAGATGAAGGAGCCCGAGCTTCTCGAAAAAGCACTTCTGCGAGCAAAGTACTCGCTATACGTATTCAAAGATGGAACCACGAGATACGACGCAACCGATGCACCGATAACTCATTTTACACCAAAGGAGGCCAATACGAGTATTAAGCGGCTAATTGAACTCGAGTACAAAACAGACTACAATGGGAATCTACTGGAAAAGGAAGACCAGATATTAGAGCTGAAGATCCAAGACGTAATAATACCTGAAGAGTGCGCAGAATATCTTCTAAAGACATCGAAATTTGTGGATGAACTTTTGGCGAAGGTGTACGGTTTAGCGCCATTCTACAACGCAAATTCAATAGGGGACCTGATAGGACACCTAGTGATAGGATTAGCGCCTCACACATCAGTGGGGGTAGTGGGTAGGATAATAGGATTCACAAAAGCGCATGTCTGCTTCGCACACCCGTACTGGCATGCTGCTAAAAGGAGAAACTGCGACGGAGACGAAGACTCGATAATGTTGGCTTTAGAGGCACTACTGAACTTCTCAAGATCATACCTACCAAGCAGCAGGGGAGGAATGATGGACGCGCCCCTCATCATCACCACGATCATAGACCCAGAAGAAGTGGATGATGAAGCACATAATCTTGATCTAATGTCTGACTATCCTCTCGAATTCTATCAGAAGACTCTCGAGCACGAAGATCCAAAAGAAATTGAGAGTATAATAGAAATTGTCTCCAAGAGACTTGGGAAGCCGCAACAATATGAAGGATTCAACTTCTCTCACCCCACAAGTGACATTACAAGCGGTCCAAAAAGAAGCTCATATCTGCTACTAAAAACTACTCAGGCGAAAATAAGAGCCCAGTTGGGATTAGCAGCAAGGATAAGAGCAGTTGACTGCTCAGACGTTGCAAGGAAGGTGCTCCAGACACACCTGATCCCGGACTTGCTTGGATGCCTCAGAGCATTTACATCACAGAAATTTAGATGCGCAGACTGCAATGCGAAGTATAGAAGAGTTCCGCTGAGCGGGTATTGCCGACGCTGCAGCGGCAAAGTTTTGACAACAGTATCCAAAAACACCGTCATAAAATATTTCAATCTAGCCGCGGAAATGATCAGAAACTATGATGTTGGCAAGATGTTTAAGGAAAGAATAGAGATGATCGAAGAGAACTTAACATCTGTGTTCGAAGGTAGAACCCCAGTTCAGAAGAAACTGACAGAATTTTAGAGAAAGCTGCCATTTGAATGAATAAGCCAATCGTTATACTAATGCTCTAAGGAGATCCGAGTCTCTAATCATTCCATTCAGCAGACCTTTGGCGTCTAGAACCGGTAATTGATCTATCCCGTATCTCTTCATTTTGAGAGCACATTCGGCTACACTTGCTTGTTCAACAGTTGTCTCGACATTCTTTGTCATGACATCCTTCACTGGTCTGTTGGGTATCCTCAACTTCTTTTTCGTGATTATTATTCTATTTGAAGTATCCCAATCCCAGTCTGTACCTTCACTTTCTCCGGTGGTTTTCGCAACCTTCTCCTCATGGACTTCTTCGCTTACCGAGAGGAAGTCTGACCCAGCTATTATCCCCACCAAGGTCCCATTGTCGTCAAGTACAGGCAAAGCTTGAGCATTTGCAAGCCTCATTACATTATAAGTCACAGGAAGAGGAGTACCCTCCCATACACAGGTCATGGTTCGCTCGACATATGGCTTGATTATCTTTGTTTTCTCGATCTCAACAAGGACCTTGTGGACAATATCTGTAACAGTGAGCGCCCCAATGAGCTCCCTCTTGGACGAGGAAACTAAGAGTCTGTTAAGATTGCTATCTATAATCAATTTAACGGCATCCCTTATATCAGCGTCAGGCGAGACCGTAACAGGATCTCTCTTCATGAGAAGCGCTAGCTGATCTTCTTCTGGTTTACTCATCAGATCAGAACGAGTTACTACGCCAACCAATTGTGTGGTACCCTTTTTCACTACGGGCAGCCATGTCAAATCCTGTTTTACCATAATATCAATGGCTTCTTGTCTTCTTCCGGGCACCTCTACTGTGGTGACGTTCGTTGACATTACTTCCCGAACTTTAGGCATCTAGAAACCTCCTAATGACAAGTGGGAGCACTAAACTCAGTGATTGTCTTTCTTTAAATCTAAAAACGAACCACGCTTCTCTCTACATACATAAAGAATGTGTAGGACTATTTAAAATCTACAGTGATCGCTTGGTTGTTTGTTGTCACTCAATGTCGAAGTACTCATAGGCGTTGGCCTGCGAGCTGAAGCAATACTTGACTTTCTTAAAGGACTGCCTGAATTTCTCAACGTCTTGTTCCACGCTGTTTGTATCCTCTTGTTCTATTATAACGCGTTTGATGAAAGTTGCTATCTCTTTCATGTCTGACTCTTTCATGCCAATCCTGGTTACTTCGCTTGCGCCTAGGCGAATGCCTCCAGGTGCCAAGTAGTGGCGACCTTCCCTAATATCCCAAGGCAGGAGATTCCTGTTTACGATGATATTCGCTCTTTCCAGAGCCTCCTCACACGTGCGACCATCCTTAAGAGGAGTGTTTGTTATGTCGACCAGAACGGTATGAGACTCGGTAAACCCCTTGTGTTCGGCAAGAACATTAAACCCTTGTTCATAGAGACTCTGCCCAAGATCCTTTGCGTTGGATATGATTTGTTTGGCGTATTCTCTCCCAAATGATAACATTTCAAGAAAAGCTATTGCTTTCCCCGCAACACAGTTTAAGTGATGGTTGCTTACAAGCCCCGGAAAGGTAGCCTTCTTTACGCGCTCGGCGTACTTTTGCCATGAGAGAACAAGCCCTCCCTGTGGACCGGGCAACGTCTTGTGGGTGCTCATAGACAGAACGTCAGCCCCTTCCCTCAAAGGATCTTGGAAACAACCTCCTGCAATCAACCCAGCGACATGGGCACCATCATAAGCTATGAAGGCGCCCATCTCATCAGCAATGTCCCTAAACTCTTTGACGGGATGCGGAAAAGGGAAGACACTTGCGCCAAACATTAACAGGTTGACAGCCTTCCCCCTCTTGAGCATCTTCTTGATGCGTTTAATACTCTTGTCAATGTCGATATTAAGCTCCTTCTCGTCGTACCCAAAGTAACGAACTTTAAGCCCATGGACAGCGCCTGCGGTCCCGCCAAGGGTTCTCTTGGCGTGACTAATATGGCCACCAGCAGGGATGGGTAATGCCATCATCCTATCTCCAGACTCGGTGAAAGCCGTATAAACGACTAGATTGGCAACAACACCCGAAATGGGTCTAACGTCAGCAAATTCAGCCTTAAAGAGTTTCTTCGCGAGGTCATCGCAGATCAGTTCAACCTGATCGATATACTTGGTACCGGCATAGACTCGCTCTCCGGGCCAGCCTTCAGCATACCGGTTGCCGAAGTCTGATGCGACAGCCGCACGAATTGCAGGGCTCGGAACATTTTCGCTGGCTATCAAAGGAATGCTCGAGTCAAACCATTTGTGATGCTCGCGCAGCAAGTTCCTGACTTCAGAGTATGACTGTTGAGGAGAATCTGAATTCAAAGTTGCGCATCCTCCTAGATACTCTTTTACGCATGTGAGGCAAATCCACAAGTACCTGATTTAACCCTTTTTCCCGTATGAGAATAAGAAAGAAGTTGATCCATAACTTTAATAACTTATCTACTAGTTCAATGGTCTGTAGAGAGAATTCTTTTGGAGGAACAACTGAATGTCTAAGAGAAGCAAACGTCGAGAAGAAGGGGTCATGCCAGCTACAGGCGCAGGGCTGATGAGGTTCTTCCAAGATGAGATGAAGGGCGTAAAATTCGGCCCAGGAGTAGTAACTATCCTCTCTATGGGACTAATATTGATAGTCATTCTCGCATGGCTCAGGTTCTACGGGATACTGCCGATCTAACGGAAGACTAACAGGCAGCTTTGACCTAGTGGTCAGGTATCTCGATCCTTAGAACTGCGTCCAGGTTCACGAATATCGAGCTTCTTCTCTCCTTGCTGACGACCCTTGGAACAGGATCAGCGATGGTGGTTCTAACCACAACAGCATCGGCATCAGAAAGAAACAGGGACGGAGGAGAATCTGAAACTGCTGAAAGCACTCCCTCGTAGCCAAAGTTATCCTTCACAATGATCCTTATTTTCTTTCCTACGCATTCGCTGAGCAGTCCTATGGCGGATGACCTTGGCTTTATCTCCTCCATCTTTAAAACCACGAATAACTAAAGGGCGTGACCAAGAAATAAATCTATCTGGCATATGCTACAATGATTCCTGAATATTCCTTGGAGGATACCAGACTGCTTCTTAGGATCCTATCTTCCTTAGTCACGGAGCTGTTGCCTTGCGTGTCCTCGATTACGATCGTGAAGCGCGCCTTTCCCTGTCGCGCGAGACTGATCTCATGTAGTAGTTTATTGCACTCAGCCATCTTGCTAGTGCGCCCAAGCTTCTTGAGCCTGTTTACTGACTCCTCAAATCTTACCAGAATCTCCTCAATGTTAGTTATAAAAGACTGACTTTCATCCCTGGGGTCTAATCTGAGACCAAATTCAGGGATCTCTATTGAGCCGGTTCCAGAGCGTGCAACTTTTATCCTGAGGTCGTCCAGTTTACTCACTTTAATCACGTGTCTTGAGGGGCCATGATCCTCCAGAGGCATTGTGTCATTACGTCTATATCCGCAGTCGCTACATATAGAGGCTAGAATTAGTACCCTTCCGAAGTACGGTATTGCCGTCTCACTTTTACGGAGCTCGAGTGAGCGAGTCGCGCAGTACGGACAAGAATCGCGCTCTGCCAAATCTTAAGTCCCCATTGCTAGTTAAGTCTGCGCGTTATAACAGGAGAAGTGGAACTATACTCAGTATGGTAGCGGATCCGAAAGAAACAGGAGCGAATCTCTTGGCGACCCTGAGGGAGTCTCTTACTCCTCTTAAGATATTCTGTATGTTATTCTCACCAGCAACTTTGACTCCTCTAACGACCCGAACACCTACGCAAGCGTTCGCATCTTCAAGGTTCTTTAGAGCTCGCTTGGACACTGTAGCCGCTAATTGAAGAACTTTATCGTGTGGCGTGGAATACCCTAGCGGATTGTATCCCAACTTACTTGGAGAGAGAGCGCTAGTGGAATGTGTATCACTAGTGATGACTTCAACTGCGTCGAAACCCATCTTGACCAGTTCCTTGGTAACCAGATCCCTTATATTAAACACCAGGTTATTCGAATCGAAGAATATATATGCAGCGCTCTTATTAGCGATTTGAAACACGATCGCCGAGACACCTTCTTCCCCCATTCCGTCGATCTTTGAGATACCCGTAGCTTTTAGCTTGGCAGCTCCGACCTTGAATGTATCCTTGCCGAGCTGAGAAGCTTCCTCGGTAGCCCTTTGAGAAGCCTTCACAAGTAGCTCACCTATTCTCGAACCTGGCCAAACGTAATCGCTCTTAGGGTCTATACAATTATGAGAATCAACGAAGACAGCTTCCTTGACAAACTTCTTGGCTGCAGTTACCGCAGCGTTTCCCACCTGTAGGCTGACATCATCAATAGGAAGAGAAGAGGACGAGCTGCCTGTCAAAATGGCGAAATCCCCAAGGACTTGACAAGTAACTGAGACACCACCCTCGGTCACCTTAGCGAGCGAGCTTGAATACTTAGATGTCAAACGTCCCTCTCTTAGAGTCTCTAGCGTCTCCCTGTAAATGTCTTCGCACTGGCTTGACTTAACCAGATCCTGTCCATGTGTACTTGGACCATGCGCGCATATGACAGGGCAGCCAAGCTCTCTTTCCAACTTCCGCATCAAGTAGCCTGGGAGATCACTTGACCCGATCCCCTTGAACGGACCTGGGTGGATGGATGGAACAACCATCACGGCTTTCATGTTGCCTCGCTTGCTTCTGAAAGAGAAGGATGCAACCTTCAAATCCTCTCTTGTCGAATTTCTTTCAATGATTCCTTCCAATTCATCTCCTATGCCAGCGCTCCACTCGCTTAGAAAAGCTCTGAAGAAAACGCGACCATCAACATTAGTGGCTTTCTTCAGTTGAGAACCAGTAGCCTTGACATAGACAAACGTAAAGACAGAAAAAACTCCCGCAACAACAAGGAAACGCGACAAGAAAGTCGCGAACCAAGCCAGCCCAAAGAACTCCAAAAGCACAACAGATACAAGTAATGGCTGGCTTAGAGAATCTCCCATAGAATTAACAAGACGATCACCAACCATCACAAGGCTGACCAACAACCGAACGGTGAAGGCGGCCGTCAGGGCGAATACAAAGAACTCGACTAATAGAGGAATTAATAGTACTACGTAGAGAACCCATCCCATCAGGAAAACGCCATCAGCAAAGACTAACGAGAAAAGTGAAACGCCAAGAGTTCTCCTGGAATTCATGACCCTTGAAAGCCTGCCCATGAACACGTTGCTGGACAGAACGGACGAAACTATGAATGCCACAAAAAGAATCGCGAAACACAACGCCAAGTTAACGAAGAATTTAACTTGGAAAAGACCTTCTCCGATAATGCGAGAAAAACCGTAGACAACGAGAAAATCTAGGAGCAGATTGAAAACAACGCCAAATGAAATGATCCAAGACAGCCGAGGCAACTTGAAGAGTCTGCTGTACATACTCGAGACAGTTTGCTCTTCCAACGGAGTTCCTCTCCAACGAGACTCTTGGTGTACTCAAATCTCTGGTGAATGGGTTCGGTCAACCAACTAGATGCCTAGACTCGGCAATGATGGTTTGATATACTACTGAAGTCAACCGTTCATACTTGAATATTTGTATTTCGAAGGCTATGTGGGCATTTGCGTAACAAAAACAAACACAAACTAATAATTGATTCTCTGCAATAGTTCTTAGTGGGCGTCGCGGAGGAATATCCTCGAAAATAAGAAAGGAATTATTCTTGGAAAGTAGATCAGCTTCCCGGTTGATGCCAAAGACGATTTCGTCTATTGCATACTTTTCTGACAGAATAGGGGACTGTTGAGTACCATGTCGGGAAAAATCTGGGAGATAAGATGGCATGGTCGTGGAGGTCAGGGAACCGTGACAGCCGCGAACTTGCTGGCTAGGGCTGCCTTGTATAATGGATTCAAGGGGACACAGGCTTTTCCATTCTTTGGGGCAGAAAGAAGAGGAGCACCAATCAAGGCATTTACCCGAATATCTAAAACGCCGATACTGGTTCATAGCCAAGTATACAATCCTGATGCCGTTATTATCCTAGACTCGACTATAATGAAGATCATCAACGTATTAGAGGGGGCAAAAGAAACCGCATTTCTCATCATGAATTCTGCGAAAGGAGAAAAGGAGCTAGGACTAGGCGGACACTTCAATACATTTGTCGTGGATGCGACCGGAATAGCGCTCGAACTGGGACTAATTGTTGCTGGGCAGCCTATAGCAAGTACCCCAATGTTGGGAGCATTCTCGAGAGCAACAAAACTTGTTGGCATGGAGAGCATAGGGAGAGCTATACTGGAAGAGTGGAGAGGAGGAGTAGGAGAAAAGAACGTCAGAGCTGCTGAGGAAGCTTACAAAAGAGTCTCTCCATCACTCAAGGAAAGAACTGCCAGATGAAGAAAACTGAAGGTGCCATTTAATGGGGAAGACAACTCAAGAAACGCGTGAACAGATGACTGAATATGCTAAACCCTCCAAGGGAGCCGGAGGTAAAACAGGTCTTTGGAGAACCTTCAAGCCCACAGTAATCTGCGAGAAATGCAAGAAATGCATGATATGCTGGCAATTCTGCCCCGAGGGGGCAATATCAAAGGGAAAGGATGGCTATCCTGAAATTGACTATACCTACTGCAAGGGTTGTGGAATCTGTGCCCATGAATGTAAGCCGAAGGCGATCGAGATGAAAAGAGAGAGTGATTAGTGAATGGGCCAAACCGTGATCATGACAGGGAACTACTCTGCCGCTGAAGCAGCAAGATTTGCGAGGGTAGAAGTAGTAGCAGCCTATCCTATTACTCCGCAAACCACCATCGTTGAAAGGCTTGCAAAGATAATTGAGGAAGGCAAGCTAAAGGCGAGATATGTGCGAGTTGAATCAGAGCACTCTGCTATGGCAGCATGCATCGGAGCCTCCGCGGCTGGGGCAAGAGTCTTCACAGCAACATCTTCGCACGGCCTACTTTACATGCACGAAATGCTGCACTGGACCAGCATAATGCGACTCCCAATTGTCATGTGCGTTGTCAACAGAGCAGTTGGACCTTGGAACATCCACGTAGATCACAATGACTCCATATCCCAAAGAGACACAGGATGGATACAGTTCTACGCCGAAGACAACCAAGAGATATTTGACACAATAATTCAATCCTACAAGATCTCGGAGGAGACCCTCCTGCCATCAATGATCTGTATGGACGGGTTCCTACTCTCCCACACATCACAGCCATTAGAACTTCCAAGCCAAGAGGATATTGACGAATTGATACCTCATGACCCAAACAGGCACATGCTACTCGATGTCGATAGACCAATGACTTTAGGAAGCCTCAACATGGATGGAACCGAGGGGGAAGGAATTCCCGCTTACATGGAGCACAGGTACTTTGCCCATAAAGCAATGGAGAATATCAGGCAAACGCTAAGAAGAGTTGACGAAGAGTTCAGGGAGAAATGCGGTAGAAGCTATGGTGGACTCATCCAAGAATACCGTTGCGATGATGCGGAAGTAGTAATGGTAAGCATGGGAACGCTGGCAGCTCAAGCAAGATTAGCTGTCGACGAACTGAGGAATGAGGGATATAAGGTGGGGGCGGTAAAACTGAGAGTCTTTAGACCATTTCCAGCGGAAGAGCTAAGAAACCTTGCAAATCGTGTTAAGGCTTTCGCAGTCCTCGACAGGAATATCTCCTACGGTTCTGGAGGAGCTGTCTTCACCGAAACGAAAGCCGCGCTTTACGGAGCAAAGAAGCAGCCACTGGTCCTCGGATTCATAGCAGGACTTGGCGGGCGTGACGTGACTCCTTCTCACCAGAGAACTATCTTTGAAGAAACTGTGAAAACCCTCGAAGAGGACAGAATAAAGCAAGGAGAAAGATGGTTTGACCTGAAGAAGGGGGTGCAATAGGAGAATGATATTGGGACTTCCTGAAGAAGAATTAGTCCTGGAAGGCAACAGTTCATGCGCCGGTTGCGGCGGCATATTGGCGCTCAGACATACCCTGAAAGCTCTCGGAAAACGAACAATAATAGTTGTCCCAGCATGTTGCACAAGCGTCATCCAGGGCCTATACCCAAAATCGGCTCTCAACATACCTACACTTAACACCGCTTTTGCCTCGGCTGCCGCTGCGGCTTCAGGGATAATAGCAGCATTAGAAGCGAGAGAAACCGACGACATTACAGTGCTAGCATGGGCTGGCGATGGAGGAACGGCAGACATAGGGATACAAGCACTGTCAGGAGCTGCGGAACGTGAAACGAACTTCCTGTACATATGTTATGACAATGAGGCATACATGAATACGGGAATTCAGCGATCGGGAGCAACGCCATATGGAATGAAGACGACGACCACGCCAACGGGGAAACGAGAGCATAAGAAGGATCTGCCCATGATAATGGCTGCACACGAGATCGAATACGTGGCGACTGCATGCCCCTCTTATCCAAAGGACTTGTATGATAAGGTGAAAAAAGCCAAGAACATCAAGGGTACCAAGTACATTCACATATTGACACCCTGCCCTACAGGATGGCTATGCGACGGAAGCCTAACCATAGAAGTGGGACGAAAGGCGGTAATGTCAGGATCATGGATACTCTTCGAAATTGAGAAAGGAAAACTGGAGCTGACGAGTGCAAGTAAGAACCTGATAGATCCTGAGAAGAGGATACCTATTGAAGACTATCTGAAATCGCAGGGAAGATTCGACGACCTAACAGAAGAAGATCTAGCCGAGATAAAGAAATGGATCAAGCATCAATGGGACAAAATCCTTAGACTGCAATGAACAGTCAATGTAGGTCAGGCGCGAGTTATTTCTTGTGACGTGAACGGTGAATTATTAGATCAATCTTTGTCACGATACCGACTATCTTGCCCTTATCCACAACAAGTACAGCGGGATGACCTCTGGACATTAGTTCGGAGGCTTCGTCAACCCCTATCGAAGGTGGCACGACGGGTAAACTCTCATCCATGACCTCGCTGACCGTGGAGTTGAAGACATTCTCACCGGACGATAGATGCCGTACTACAGTGGCTTCGCTGACAGTTCCGACTAAAGTCTCACCTTTCGTAACTGGTAACTGAGACACGCTATGCCGCTCCATTAGCTCTATCGCTGTACGCACCGAATCCGTCGCTCTTACCGATATTACAGGTGAACACATCACCTGTGATACAGTGATCTTGGGTGTCTTACCAGTAGAGGATTCGTTTATGACTTCTAGGATCCTCCTTAGCGTAGAGATGCGTGGATCTACTGTACCAGATTCAATCCTTGCTATGAGGGACTGGCTAACTCTAGCCCGTCTCGCCAATTCAACTTGAGTAAGATTCGCGTCCTTCCGCAGTCTCTTGATGTCGTCTGGTCTCGGCAACTGATACAATCAGCTTTCACCATCCACCGATTCAAACACTACTGATATGAAATAACCTTTTTATGAATTCCCTTGAGGGAGGCCATTGAAGGAAAAGGGAACTTTATGTCAAACACTATTGTTCTCCTTGCCCAAGACATTGAAAGGAGAAGCATATTCGTTAATCATTTTTGTCAAACTCTTCTCAAGGAGACGCAGGGCTTCTCCCTCCATCTCCTCCCTCGATGAGCCCCGTGGTTGTCTTTCCTCCATTTTCTTCCTATACTGTGTCACCATGTCAGATAATTCAATATAAGCGTGCAATCCAGGCGTATCGAGGATGCCTGTGTATCCCAGTAAGAAAAGAGTGTAGATAGAACGAACAACATTGCGGCAAGCCTGGAAAAGAACGCGGCGAAAGGCTCCCCTAGAGACACCCTTGGGATAAGACTTGGCTCGCCAGGCCCTAAAAGATTCCTTAAACATCCTAGACCGCCCTTTCCTATCATACATCCCACCGTCCTTACCCAATGTTTCATCGAAAACGAAGTTGATCAAGAGTGTCTCAAACTGTATCCTTGTCAAATTAGAGTCCTTCAAAAGCTTCTTCACCAAAGGGTCATCAAAGAGCTTCCTGAAGGATTCCCCACTTCCAGACGCAGGAATTCCATCAGTCAACGTAGCTTCACCCGTATACAAAAAAGTATACGGACTGATAAATTTTCCCGCAGAATGTCAACTATTCTCAGAACTAGCCGATTATTTTCTGGACCGTACCTTTCTCGGCTTCCCTAAGAAGAACTTTCAGAGTCTTGACGAGATCGCTGCCTGAAGACGTTATTATGATTTGACCTCTCTTAAACTTGACATTAGGCAAATCCCCGATAGCCCCATGACTGCTTTCGCTCTTCCGCATATCCTTAATTAGTTTGACAACGTCCCGCGTGGATAGGTTGGACTTTAGGACCTTTTTTAGCAAATCCGACTGGACGGCGCCGTCCACTTTCCCAATCTCAAGCGCCGTAAAGAAGCTGATTTCTCCCTTGTTCAATGAGTTCCTGACTTCCTCACTCAACCTCAAACCGCGGAGGTACCGCTGAATCTGCTTAGCCGACAAACCCATTAACCGCCCAACCTCGTCATAGGACTTACCCTCGTTAACAAGCCTATCACACATCAAACCAATCTCAATGGGCGTTAAACTCTTCCTCTTCAAATTCTCCGACACGGCAATCCTGAAAGCCTTATCGTCATCAACACTAACAACAATAGCCTTGATACTAGGCTCCCCCAGCCTACGAACAGATTCAACCCTCCTGAAACCTGAGATCAACTCATACTTGCTGCCTTTCCGTCGAACCACAACAGGATTGATCAACCCTTCACTCCTAATTGAATCAGCCAGCTCAGCGATCTGCTTTTCACCAAGATCACTACGGGTCCTAAACTTACTGCCTTCTAGATCGATCTCATCGAGCGAAACATCCTGAACATTATATACTCCAGCTAGCTTACTCAATTCGCCGAAAACGGTGGAGCCAAGTCGCCTACGCTTATCATCCTTGGACACGTTTAACCACTTCCTTAGCCAGATTCATATAATCCTCTGCGCCATGCGACTCAGGCGCATACTTGAAAATTGACTTCATGTGAGAAGGCGCTTCCTCGAGCTTGACATCAACACGGATACGAGTGTCGAAGACAACGTCACTAAAGTAACGATTAATCTCGTTAATAGACTCCCGGCGTATAATCTTCCGCTCATCACACATTGTCAAGATAATCCCGGAGACCTTCAGCTTGCTATTAAGCCTACTCTTAACAATCTTGATGGTCCTTGTCAATTGCTCCGTCCCAACCATAGGCAGGAAGGAAGGCTGAATACAGATAAACACGTCAGTAGCAGCAACCAGTGCATTGACAGTGAAAATGTTCAAGGCGGGGGGGCAATCGATAAGAACATAGTCATACTCGCCTTGGACTCCAACAAGCCTATCCCTAAGAGCAGTCTCACCAGCGATGGAACCAGTGAGTTCAAGCTCCGCACCAGCGAGATTCAAGTTAGAAGGAAGAACATCAACACCCTCATCCGTTCGCCTGATCACATCGTGAATATTAACGTTCTCATCAACTAGAACGTTGTAGATTGAAACAGGGGAATTGAACACATCAAAACCGAAAAACGACACAGAAGAATTCGCCTGGGGATCCAAATCAAGGAGCAACATCTTCTTCCCAAGAATCTTGAGGGCCGCACTAAGATTAATAGCGCTAGTAGTCTTACCAACACCGCCTTTTTGGTTGCACAAAGCCACAACCCTCATTTCGCCCAAACCAAAAACACCATCCCCGAGCAGACGCGAATTCACTAATGAAGAGGATAGCACAACCAATAAAAGCTTTTTTTGGACCCATATGGAGAGGCAAGAACGTAATACCTAAGACAATCGAAGCGCCCTCATCAGCCTACGCTCCAACCTCAATATGTCCCTATACTCCGCCTCCAACTCCCTGAGCCTACTCAGGGCCTCCAGCCTGACGTTCAGCTGGTCAGCCCGCTTCCCAACATAACGCTTCTCCAGTTTCCCGGTCCTATGGAAATAAATATAATAGTAGGGCCCAAAAGGACCGTACCTCTTGCCGTCTTTAACACAATAAACGTCCTCCAACCTCAGACAACCGACACTCCCCTCGCCCTGACTAACGTCGGAAGCAGTAGCCACAGTGTTGATCTCCTCACTAATCCGTTTCTTTCGCGAGGAAAGCTCCTGTATTCTTCTCACCAAGGCTTCCAAAACTCGCCACCGCCAAGCGGCTAAGTCTTAGGTAACATAAGATGCCTAACCATATAAACGTTACCTAAGACATCATCTATGCCGCCAAGTGGGCGACAAGGACTGGCAGAAAACCCAGGGGATCACGCCTCTGACCCTTGGCGCACCCTTACATTTCCACTGGAAGTTCGCGATGGGACGTTGGGTGGAGAGATGTGTGTACCCAGTTTGCGAGAGAGCCCAATTGGAGAGGGATTGTTTTACATATAACTATTCTTATCATATTTTGTCGATATTAGTAACAAGGCTTCTGAACATATAAGAGGTCCTCTATCCGTTTGGAGCTTTCTCGAGTGGAGATGAAGGGGTGTGGACTCCCTTAATGCACATCATCTTCACAAGTAGCTTTGTGAACTCGAGGTTGCGAGAGACGGTCTTGCGGTGGTGATTACATGCTTCTATTTCGACCTTTTAGAGCTATTATCAGCCTTTTTTGTCGGAAAAGGGTTCCTTAACCCCCCTATTTCCACTGGAAAAAAGGGTTTCCCTCCTCCCATATTGCCTGATTTCCCCTTCTTCACAAATGTGAATGGATCCTGACGTGCAGGTTTTCCACCACAATCGCTGAAGCCTGGATCTTCCTCAGTCGGTTGCCTCATTCCATCCGCGGGAGCGGAGGAGGTGCATTGGTCGTCCGACTTGTTGTTTCCTTGTCTCAGCTATGTTCACAAGTTCACATTGTGAATGTTATCGTAATGTTTAATAGTTGTGAACGCTGTAAGCTGTGAATGATTGTGTCACTCTTGTTTTTGGTGATCCGGCGTTGCCAAAGAATGCCTTGATCAAGATAGAGGTCTTCGACCCTGACACTGGCGGGAGGGTCACTGTGATGGTCGATGGAGCGATTCCTAAGTCGCTCTCTGAGTCCATAGGTAAATACATTTCGAGCGTACTGTCATCTAGAGGCACATTGGCAGAGGGTGAAAAACTAGGGGAAGGGGCTGCTGAGGTCGGACCTGTTGAGTCCGTATCTTTCTCCAGCACATTCGATAAAGTCAGATTCTTGTTGGTCAAGCATTTCCGGTACGGGTCCTTCACTTCTCGAGACGTGCAAGACGAATATGAGACAGTCTTCAAACGGAGACTGAGAGGCAGCACAGTTTCGACATACCTTCTTCGCCTTGCAGATTCCACTAATGGTATTCTTGAGCGGCGTCATGGTGTGGGTGGCTATGAGTACCTTCTGCGCGGCGAGAAGGTGAAAGACGAGATCGCGCAAATTGAGAGAACGCGTTCTCCTAAGAGCTCTTCTAAATGAGGTCTTTCCTCATCATTCTGTCGTAAGATCAGTTGCTCTATCTATTTTTGTTGTCAGAATTATCTACATTCTTCAGGCTTCCCTGATTCGAGCTCAGTTGGGCCTTACGCATTTTTGTCTTTATCCAAAAACTATAATTACCAGTTCTTTCAAATGCTCCTCACTTTGCGCGGACGCAAGAGAGGGTGTGGTGTCTGTGGTGAGTGAAAAGGGTCCATTGGATGCTATCTTTGACAACTTTTTGAAGTCTCAGACTATTTTCAAGAACGGTGACGTATTGAGACCTACTTTTGTCCCTGATGAACTTCCTCACAGACAGGAGCAGATTGCACGTTTGGGTGCGATTCTTAGTTCTTCTCTTAGAGGTTCTACTCCTTCTAATGTTTTCATATATGGTAAGACTGGTACTGGCAAGACTGCTGTCGCAAAGTACGTCTTGAAGTACCTGTCTGCTAGGACAAAGGTATCGGGGTCGGATGTTCCCACTCTGAGAACCGCTTATATAAATTGCAGAGTTGTAGACACAAACTACCGAGTCTTGTCAAACTTGTGCAAGGACGCCGGGTTAGATGTTCCTTTCACTGGTCTCCCAACCGACGAGGTCTACCGGCGCTTTGTGGATGAGATCACTGACAAGAACGAGCTTGTGATAATTGTTCTTGACGAGGTTGACATGGTTGTGAAAAAAGACGGAGACGACGTCTTGTATGACTTGACTCGGATTAACACCTCTCTGAAGCGGGGGAGGGTTAGTTTGGTCGGGATATCTAACGATCTGAAATTCAAGGACTACCTAGACCCCCGCGTTATAAGTAGCTTGAGTGAAGAGGAAGTTGTCTTTCCTCCTTATACTGCTCCCGAGCTCCAGGACATCTTAAGGCAACGTGCGGCGATGGGTTTCCGCGATGGGATCCTTGATGAAGGGGTCATCAACCTCTGCGCCGCTCTTGCTGCACGGGAACACGGTGATGCCCGTCGAGCCTTGGATCTTCTTAGGGTTGCTGGGGAGCTATGTGAACGAGCTGGTGAGCGCAAGGTAACTGAGAAGCATGTTCGCGCAGCGCAGGGATGCATCGAGTACGACACCGTGACTGAGACCTTGAGAACCCTGCCAATCCAATCTAAGTTAGTCCTTTACACCATTTACCTGTTGGAGAAATCCGGAGAGAAGGAAGTGATTACTGGGAGCGTTTTTGATGTTTATAGCGAGTTTTGTGGGAAGCTAGGGCTCGACATGCTTACACAAAGGCGTGTCGGCGACTTGGTGAACGAGTTGGACATGCTGGGGATAATCAATGCTAAAGTTGAGAGCAAGGGGCGGTACGGGAGAACTAAGAAGATAAAGCTCTTGGTTCCTCAAAGCCAAGTCAAGGAAGTTCTCGAGGACGACGAGCGAATAAAGAGCATATCAAACTATGTCCCTAAGCTTTCGAAACAGAGCGACTAAGAAAGACAGTTTACATTACTGGTTTTCGGCGCTAAAGACGATTTGCGCAGGCTTCAATGTCATTAGATTCACGATTTCGACTATCCCTGGCGTCGGCTTCACTCCCATACCCCTTTGATAAGATGTCTGGGATTGGAATGCCCCCGAGTTTACCGTAAGGACGCCCCTATACTGGGATACAGCGTTTATGTGAATGTGCCCCATATGGAGGATATCCGGTACTCTTTCCATTACTAGCAAGTCTTCACTTGTGGGAACTATAGGGTTGTTAGGATCCCATGTCGGAGCTATGTGCCTGCATCTTACGAGTTCGTGAAGCGCTTGAGTTACCGTCCTGCTGCTGATTTCAGGTAGCGTTGAGAGGATGTTGTCAATTATTCTCCCATGATAGACTAGCGTATCCACCCCGTGGATCTTAACAAATCCCGGATTTCCGATCATGTGGAAGTTGGTGCAGGATTTTGTTATCGGTCCGACGTACTTTTCTGGAATGGGTGGTTGAGGAAGTGCCAAGCGAGTCGCATCATGGTTTCCTGGGATCGCTATTATCTCTATGGTTGACGGGATCTTCTTAATGTAGTCTGCAAGTTGCCCGTATTGCTCATATATGTCCTTAACTTCCAGTTCATCTTCTTGGTTTGGGTATACACCGATTCCGTCGACTAGGTCGCCTGCGATTACTAAGTACTTGACTCTTTTCGCCATTTTTGCGGCTTCATCAGTTGGTCCTTCCCCTCTGATCCAACCTACGAATTCTTCAAATTGGTCTTTCAGGAACTTAGCGCTGCCATAGTGTATGTCCGATATAAGCACTGCGAAAACTGGTTCCTTGGCATGATTCGGTCTGCGGTCGTAGGGAACATCGGCCCAGGTTATCTCCCTAACGGAGGCTGTTTTGTCCGCTCTGATTGTTCCGTCGATACGGATGACTTGATCGAGTAAAACGCGCGACCCTTTGTGATACAATTTATCGTCTCTATTTGACACTGTTGCTGAGAGAGTTCCCGTCAGGTCCTCTAATTCCAGAATTATCATTCCTCTTTCTGTTTCCCGCTTCGATGTCACCAGCCCAATGATCTTCGCCTTGCTGCCTTCGTCCCCTCCCGACGCTTCCCTGATTGTGACGGCTTCCATGGAATCTTTCCTTGCTCTGAATAATCGTTTCATTTTCTCGTAGCGATTTTGGAAATAAGCTATGAAGTCGTCAAGTTTCCCCTCAGATGAAGAATCCTCGTAAAGTGGGGAAAGTACTTCGAGAGAAACGGCGACCTCACCCGCGCTACTAAAAGCCAAGTTGTTGGAGTCATCAAAGTCAACAATTCGGAAGTGTGATGGAGCGCTTCTTGGTACCATCTCTTCAAGTATATTCCTTGTTATTACGAGAGGCTTTGTTTCTCTTCTACCCAACTCCTCTAGTGTCTTCGAGGCTACTTCAATAGGGTCCGGTTGCAGAGATAGATAGCTGAGCGCATCAGGACTCAGTTGAACTCCCGCTCTAAGTAATGTTCGCACTGCGTTTTGCGTCTTTTGCTTGTCGCTCAACTCGTTCCCCACTCGTCCTCTCGGCATCACCGTCCGGAATAATTAGAGATCCACTAGTTAAAATTGTTCCTAATTATTAAAGGATGGTCCTTGTCAGAAAGTGTTTTAATAGTACTCTGCTAGTACTTTATTCCAATGGGTCAGAATATTCGTTACGGCGCCGTGGTAGCCAAAGGCTGAAGCACTCATAAACTTAGTGGGTTGTCAGCCAGCCATGCCCGGTTAAGGCGCGGGACCGTGCGAGATGCTTGCGCACCCCGACTCGAGATCCCGTTCCCCTTTCGGGGAGCACCGGTTCAAATTAGCTGGATTTGCGCATTGATACGCTTCGGCTATGAAAATCCGGTCCACGGCGCCACTTCTTCTCACACACGACCGGGGCAAGCAACTAGCACAAGATAAACTTGATAATCGGAATCCACTTCTAACTAAGATTCGCTGAATGAGTGAGTTACATTCGCTTGTCATAAGCGAGGGGGAAGAGCACCTTAACGCGAAATTCTCATCGGTGGTGCGGGGGGAGGGCTTCGAACCCTCGCAGGCCTACGTTGGCTATCTGTGATGATCGAAATAGCCTTCTACGCCGGTAGGTCCTGAGCGTAGGTCACTTCCGAACGTGTCTACCTCCTTTGACCAGACTCGGACACCCCCGCATTATCTTTTGAGTCCTCGTCACCGCACGCGCCTTGCTAGATTGCGTCGTCGGGTCTCATTTAGTCTCGGATTGTTTCTAGCCTTGCAAGCACCTGGAGGATCATTGTTCGTGCATACGGTGGGCAATTTGGATCCTGTGAAACCTCTTCCAGAACAGATATCGCGTTTGAGGCTCTTAGTGCAAAACTTCCTTTTCCGGATTGAAGTTCGCCAATGGCGTTGTTAGCTGCCCTCTTGATGTTTCTCGGTATTTGTGCTTCAGGTCTTATGATGCCATTCAGTATTTGGATAGCTTCATCAATGTTTTGCTGGTATTTCTGCGTCGCTCTCTTACTCATTTTGCTCTTCCCTCACTTAGAGTGCACTCTTTAATTCTCGGCAATGAAATATATAGTAAGGTATGCTAGGTCTACTCTGTCTCAAAGCCTATTGACAATAAGAATGTTTTTCCATAAAGGAGTTTCTGATATATGAATGAGGTTATCAAGAAAATGGCTGAATCATTGAGGGCTGGGGCGACGATGCTTCCAGATAACTGCTCAGTCTGTAATTCGCCCTTGTTCAGACTCGAAAATAGAACTTATTGTGTCAAGTGTGGTTCGTCTCCCACTCTCACTCCTGCCCTAGCCTCTGCACCCCCTGCATCCCCACAGGTGGATAGCGTAAAAGCGATGATTCCCCAGATGACTTCAACAGTACTGGCCAAGCTCAAGAAGCTTCGGGTTGAGGTTGATGAGACATCTGACCCTGTGAGATTGTCTCAAATGTCGGAACTCATGCTTACACTACTCAAGATCCTCGAAGTCTTGGAGCGTTTAGGTAAGTCCAAGTAGCCTCGGGTTGGGTTGCGGATGGATGAGCTGGGTATCTACCATGACTTTCCACCTTTCGCACACCTCGACATCCGTTTTTCGACGAGAATGCCTACCCTGAAAGCCGTTGCCCTGATCGCTGGTGGTTTCTGCAACCTGAATAGCCTTGAAGACCGGGTTAACACGTGGGTTGCTGGGCGCTCTGGCATGTTTTCAGTGAATAGAACTTTCGAAGTCGGGATAGCTGAAGGACTGTACTTCAACTACCTAGAGGAACGCGAAGTAGAACGTATATCCAAGCTATCCCCGCCTCCACCGACAATAGATTTCATAGTCTACATCAACTATCGATACCTAAGACGAGACAAAGTTGTAAGTTTACTTTCGGATCGTTACCTTGTCCGAGTGTCAGTTGACTCCTCCTCAATCAAGGTGTTTCAAATGGGCGGATTAAGGCGAACAGTGCCTGAGGATCTGGTGACAGTTATTATAGAATCAATAAATTCTCAAGGCAAGCCCTCTGGTCAAGACGAAGACGTACTAATTGTGCCAGGTTTACAGGAATCTTAGAAAAACTGAAAAGGTAGTTTGACATATTCTTTATCATCATTTTGCAATCGGTGCAACTGGAGGCATAATCATGGCGTCGCCTGAAGATAAACGTTCTGTTACAGAGGCCGAATTGTACGAACTTGTAATGCCGGGGCGAGGGCGGTTAATCGGTAGAGCTGTGATCGATGCAGGTGCCAAGATAGTCGGTATTGTAAGGAGCATCAAAATTGTTCTTCCAGAATTTCGTGCCGAACTGATGGTTAAAGGATTAGATGTCGAGTTCCCAGTGGATGCCAAGAACATTAGTACAGTAGGCAACGTGGTTCAACTCCAGAATTCTATCAAGGATGCCGAAGCCGTCGAGCTTGAGGATATAGGTAGGTTGCGCAAGGAACTCTGGGAGGAAATTCGTTCCTATTTCATTGGAAAGTAAAGAAAAGGTGTGTGCTTGGATTCTGTTCATCACATGATTCCATGCACTCAATACGATATTTCTAGAGATTGTGGTTTCCCCAGCAGTTTTTCTGATGCTTTTCTAACTGCTTCCCTATTTTCGCGGGTCGTGTACACTCTGACTATGTTCATGTACCCTCTCAGAAGATCTATTATTTTGGACGCGTCGGTAAGTCTACGTGGCGTCTTTCTGCCGCTGCTGTCTTTGTAGAAGAGAGGGATCTCTATCTTCTCAGGCACCATGGCATGGGAAGTAGCGACTGAAGGTAGAGATGGGACATCTATCGTCACCTGTTCAGAATCAAGAGTAGCTTTTGTCGCTATTTCGTTTTCAAGTTCGCTTCGGACCTTTCCATTTGTCAGGACGCTTGTGAGCGTCTCGTCTTTTGCAAGGAAAGTCTTCTCATAGGCTTGCTTCAATAGTTCTCTTCTTTCAAGCCTGTCAATTATCTTCTTGGACTCTTCAGCTTCTTTTAGATGAGTCCACATACTGTAATCATCTAACTTGAGATAGTCGTTGATTTCCTCGATATTAGTAAGCCCCAACTTGTCCTTTGCAATAGTCATTGCTTTCTCGAGCATTATCTGTGCTGCTCTCGATACGCGGTGGAAGTAAATTGCCCTAAATGACTCTATTCTCGCGAGAATGAAAGTTTCGAGCGTCGTCAGAGCTGTCAGGTCAATTGCTATGCTATTATCCATGATGTCCATTGTGTATATCAAGCGGAAAATGTCGACGTGCCCATACTCCGCTCCAGTGTGATATGTGTCCCTTACGACGAAATCCATCTTGTCGACATCTACTGCGCTTGATATTATCTGATTCATAAACTGCTTCTTTGTGTTCTTGAGTTTCCCAATAGCTAGTTCACTGACCTTAGTTGGGTCTATTCCTTCTCTCTTCATGACATCGGAAATCTCTGTTTTTTTGATGATCCATGCACTCATATCTTCATGTGTTTTGTTCAGGTTTTGAATTAGTATTGGCTCGAAGACATGTGAAAAAGGTCCATGACCCACATCATGAAGAAGTGCAGCTACCTTGATCTCTTGGACTTCATCAACTGTGAGTTGACCATTTTTGGCCATGGTTGTTGAGAGTTCACCTGCTAAGTGCATTACCCCTAATGAATGCTCGAAGCGCGTGTGACATGCCCCAGGATAAGCATAGTCAGCTCCCACTAACTGTCTGAGCCTTCTTAGTCTTTGAAAGGGGTAAGTGTCTATGAGATCCTTTTCCAAGCTATTTATGTGTATATAGTTATAGATTGGGCACTTGATGAATCCCCATACTTTCGCCATTTCTACTTTCAACTCACAGTTTGTTCTCGGTGTTTGTATAGAGACTTAGCATACAGGCGTTTCCACCGAACACATTTTGCTGTGCGCTTACTCATCTATTCGCACTGCATTTTCTCTAGGATCTTCTCTACTGCTTTCACTATTGAAGATGCTGTTTCGCTGTCGGTTTCTCTCAGACCTACTATTGAGAGTGATATTATTCCAGTGTTCGCTGACGCTTTTCGTGCAAGAACCTTCGCCAATAACTCTCCGCCAGTTCCTAGGAGTGTAACAACTGATGGCAAGGTTTCCCCAATTCCGTCAGCGATTGGAGTGGCGAGTGCCATGCTTCCAATCCTATACTCGTTCCTTTGATCCGTTACGAGAATGATTAGCGCGTTTTTAAGGCCCAGAATTGAAACGGAAACTTTCGCCTTCTTGACCTCGAGTGTCTCTTCAACGATTCTTATGGTCATTCCCTACTCACATTCCGATTGGCAGTCTGGTAAAGATTTCAGGCTTGATCATTGAACTCTTGGTCTGGCCCGCGAGCTTCACATAGACTGATGAAATATGATTAGAAGGGTATTATAATAATCCTTGGGTAAACAGTATGGTGATTAGAGCACAGGTGCTTACATTGTCCATTCTTCCTTCAACTTACTTTCCTTATGTGTCTATACGACGGTATCAAGATGAATTCATAAACGCAATATATGATGCGGTCAAACTGGGCAGACATGTTGCCGTCGCTGCAGCAAGTGGCCTTGGAAAGACTGTTGGTGTCCTCTCGGCCACCTTGCCATTTGTCAGAGGAAACGGATTAAGGATACTCTACATTGCTCGAACGCATAAGGAGTGCGACAGAGCAATCGAGGAACTAAAGGTGATCGGCGAGCGAAGTCACGTAAGCGGGATCTCGATACGTGGAAGATCAGAGGCCTGTTTTAACAAAGCGATTTCAAGCCATGCTCTCGACGCCAGGACCGCCATGGAGATATGCAGTGAGTTCAAGAAACGTGGCTTGTGTAACTTCTACGAGAAACTCAGATCTAAGAGAAGTGATGTTGAAGAAGCGCTTAAGAGAATTACAGCGAGACCCACATTATTCGGGGAGGTTACAGAAATATGTAGAAACCTCAACGTTTGCGCTTATGAGTTGAGTAAGCTTGTTATTGGTAAGGTTGATGTCGCCGCCATGAGCTACAACTACCTCTTCCACGACGAGATCAGACACACGATAATCAAGAGCTTTGAGCGCCCTCTTTCCTCGTATATCCTAGTCTTGGATGAGGCTCACAACCTTCCAGATATTGCGGTCAGTCTAGCCGGTGACAGGATAAGTACTTCGACATTCAAGCGGGCGGAGTCGGAAGCGGGGCAATTCAAGTTCTCCAGTGCTCGAAGGTTTATCGCTAGTACTAGGAGAGTGATCGAGGACATCCAACAGAATATTGCTGGAGGAGAGGTTGCTCTTCCAGCTCCGATTCTGCTAAAACGGATTGCCGAAGATCATGGAATGGAACCTAATAGACTTGAGAGTGTTCTTGGTTCCTTGCATGAATGTGGAGAGTCGATTAAACTCTCTCTCCTCGAAAGAGGTAGACCGCCAAGGTCAAGCATCCATCGGGTTGCTAGCTTTCTCATTAAATGGTTAGAGACTTCTGCTAGAGAGAATTATGTTCACGTTTTGACTAAAAGAAAAAGTGGTCGAAGGCCTACTGGCTTTGGACCGGCCTATCTGGAAATCGTTTGTCTTGATCCAGGTCAAGTGACCTCACACGTCCTCTCAAGTGTACACTCAAGCGTCAGCATGTCAGGGACTCTAGAACCTATTGAATGCTATGTTGACGTTGTAGGACTTCCAAAAGGCACGAAGGGTTACCTCTTCGACTCCCCATTCCCAAGGGAGAACATTAAGATTGTAATATGCAAAGGCGTTACCACAGCGCTTAGCAAGAGGTCTTCACCTATGTATCAGAAGCTTTCAGCAAGGATAGCTGAAGCTGTCAATTCCACGCCTATCAATACTGGTGTATTTGTAGCTTCATACGATGTGCTTGGCGGGTTGATGGAAGCAGGTCTTAAGAACCTCGTACAGAAACCTCTATTTGTCGAAGAGTCTGAGTCTACGTCTACTAGGAACGATGCTTTGATTGAACTGTTTCGTAGAAGCGCTTCAAGTGGCGGCGGGGTTTTGCTTGGGGTGCAAGGTGGAAGGAACTCCGAGGGACTCGACTTGCCGGGTGATTTGCTAAGCACCGTTGTTGTTGTAGGCGTTCCCTACGCTAGGCCAACGCCACGCGTGACTGCGAGCATCGATTACTATGAGAGCAAATTCCCGAAAAAGGGCAAGGAATACGGCTATAATGTACCCGCTGTAAGAAAGGCTGCTCAAGCAGCTGGAAGGGCTTTCAGATCGGTTGACGACAGGGGTGTGGTCGTTTTCTTGGATCATAGATTTGCGAGACCCCCGTGTACTTCTCTTCTGCCTTCTTGGATACGTGAATCTTATAAGCTTCTTCCAGATGAAGACGGACTGATCTCACGTGAGCTAGAACGCTTCTATGGTTGTCACATTAGTCCAGGAATTTGAGGAACCGTTTTATGTTGATCTGACCATACCCACTAGCAGGGCTAGCATTCGTGGTGATTACCGATCCCTTATACTAATCAGCGTAACTTCCGGCATCTACCTGGAGTTGGCAAGAGCTTGGTGTTCATTGAAACGTTGTGTGAGCCAATCGACAATCTATTGTGCGGGGGAGTGGAGAGTGGTATCTTGACACAGATATACGGCGTTGCGGGTTCAGGGAAAACATCCATAGCACTTCAATGTGCCCTGAACTGTATTTCGCGGGGCTGGAAGGTTGTCTACATCGACGCGGATTCTTCATTCTCCAGAAGACGCTTCCTTCAAATTTCGTCTAGATTCAAAAGCCCCGACCTGTCGCGCTTCCTTCTTCTGTCTCCTCGATCGTTCACAGCCCAGTCTGACAACATCGACTCAATTGAAATACTTGCCAAGGAAGGCGTACGTCTGGTCGTCTTTGACTCTGTTGCATCCCTTTACAGGTACTCCGTTGGTATTGACCGAGAGGAAAATGTTTACATTAATATGGAATTGTGTAGGCAAATGGCTGTGCTACTGCATGTAGCGGAGCGCTCTGATGTTGCAGCTATGATACTTAACCAGGTCAGAGGAGGCGCTCTCCAAAACTTACACGCAGATTCTGTTCCAGTAGCAGGTCAAGTTGTTGACCCTTGGTGCAAGGTGTCATTAAGACTTGAAAGGCTCGGCGAGTTGCCGCGTAGAAAAGCAATCCTAGAGAAACACTATTCGCGGCCCGCCGATTCTTCCGCAGAATTCTCACTGACCGAACTAGGCGTCTCTTGACGTGGACAACTTAACATAAGTTGGCCCAGAGGACTTCGGGGATGACAAAAATGGACATCCTTACAGTTGCATTATCTCTTTGGTTTATCTTTCCTGCTTATGTCGCGAACGCTATACCAGTGCTTGTTGGCGGAGGAACGCCGATAGACTTGGGTAGAAATTTCGTTGATGGACGTAGACTCTTTGGAGATGGAAAAACGTTTAGGGGTCTTGGGGGAGGCTTAATAGCGGGCACCCTTACGGGTGTCTTCGAGGCTTTCATTTCTAGCTGGGTTATCGACAATCTGAGAAATCTGACAGAGCTTTCGGCTATTTCAGTTGTGACCCTTCAGTATGTACCTTTTCGAGCGTTCCTTATCTCTCTGGGTGCACTCTTAGGGGACTTACTCGGCTCATTCATAAAGCGAAGAATGGGGACAAGAAGAGGGGCGCCTGCGCCTCTGCTAGATCAGCTTACCTTTCTGGTTGGCGCTCTCATACTCGTATCCTTCTCATTCCCATTTCAAGTGGAGTACGCGATAATATTGTTTATTCTAACCCCTCTAATACACCTGGCGGCGAACATAGTTAGCTACCTTATTGGACTTAAGAAAGTCCCGTGGTGAGAAGGTCTCACACCGAAAGAAGACCCATCTTCGGTATTGGAAGCACTAGAACTTTGCGTTTAGCATTACAGTCGTCAGAATGTATGAAGCAAGAACTAGGGCTATTCCCGAGACCAGCAGTAACCTTGCGTAGTTTGGCCTATACACATGGCGAGTACTCTGGTACATCACAATGAAGCCCATAAACCCGATGAAGATGAAGATACTGGCAACAACACCCTCAATGAGAAACTGGCTGTCGAGCCCAGGGTATATCAACACCGGTTGGTTGGTGGAGCTGGCTCCCAATGACCGCACCCTGTCTCTATAGACAATATCCCAGATTCCGCCGCCAAAAACAACCAAGACGAATATGAGTGTTAGGATGAATACGGTAGAGGACGAGGGTTTGTTGGGCATCTTCAAGCTTGGCTTTGTGAGCCTAACCCTCGGTTTCCTGATGAACTTGGGCCACCAGACTCGGACCATGTTCAACCGCTCCCTCCGTGTCTTGCTCGATTAGTTGCAAGTCATTGCTTGGTGAAGTTTATAAATCTGCTGTAACATTAGGATTTTCTCCCAATCGCATGTACACAAGTGGGCAAGCAGAGAAGGTGCTGCTCATGAATCATGAGACTAAACATAACTATTTGTCATGTCCAGTCTGTCAAGGAGAAGCAGACCACGAAATTCGTGGCGGGTCACTCTGTCCTTCTCATAAGGCGGCTCTGGACAAGATCCGGGAGCACTACAAGGTATGGGTTAGTGCCTATGGCTCACTCACCAAGGAGGAATATCTTCAACTACTCATCAGAAACCCTAACTCGGGAGAATGGGTGACTGAGGTGGCCAAATATCTGCTTGAGGTAGGTGAGACTGAAAGACTCTGAGGCCAAGATTCGGTGACCGTAAGGATCAAAAGATCATTCTTTGTTTGTCGGTTTCAATCTGCTGATCGGGTTTCTTTCGCACTTAGTGTTAATGCATAGCTGCCATGGTCGCCTACCCTTAGTTCTTACGATAATCATGGGGAAACCGCATACTTGACATTTCTTCTCTGTGGTCTCGAGTTCTCCTCTTTGGGGCATCGGGGCACTAAATTTGCATTGTCCTTTTCGGTAATTGGTGCAACCTATGAATCTTTTTCCTGTCATCCTAGATCTTATGACAACTAGCTTCCCAGTCTGACAGACAGGACAGGCTCCAACCGTTTTCGATTTCCTTGCGACTGTCTGCAAGGCTTCGTCAAGGGCTATACCAATGATCTTCTCCATTTCTTTGAATTTTCCGAGCACAGGCTTCAAGAAATCTACAGCCTTCGAGAGTACTTGCTCTCCTCTAAGTTCGCCGAACTGTATTCTTTCCATGTCTTGCTCTAGTTGACGCGTCATCTCCACGGACAACACTTGTGGTGAATAGTCTTTCAAGATGTCAATCACGGTCAAACCGAGTTCTGTCATGGTAATACGCTCGCCTGTGACGTAGCCACGCCGGGATAACGTATCTATTGTCTCTGCACGTGTTGCTTTAGTTCCAATTCCTTGCTCTTCCATAAGTCTAAGCAATGTACTTGGATTGTACCTGGGAGGTGGGTTGGTGAACTTCTCCTCGACAGATACCTTAATGTTATCTATGATTTGCCCTTTTCTTATCTCAGGCAATGAGATTTCCTCGGTTCTGAAATAGGGCTCATAGAACTTGGTCCAACCTTTTTCAACTGTTCTCCTCCCCCTTAGGTGAAAAATCTCACTGTCAACATCCACTGATGCCTTTATGCTCTCGCTTATGCTTGGATCACCGTAGATAGCCATGAATCTCCTTACAACTAGATCGTAGACCTTTCTCTCGGGTTCTGAGAGTCCATCCTTCGGAGGCAAAGTTCCTGTTGGGGTTACAGGCGGATGAGCTGGGTCATCCTTCTTTCCTTGGTTCGGAATCAGCTTCTCTTTTTCAGCCAGAGCTGTTGCCAGTGACCGGTACTGTGCAAGCTGCGCCAATGATCTAAGAATACCCTTCGCGTCAAGTGATGGCGGAATCCTTTGGCTGCCTGTTCTTGGGTATGAGATTAACGCGGCCAGGTATAGTCTTTCGGCTATCGATAGTGTTCTACTGGGTGTAAAACCGAACAGCCTATAGGCTTCTGTTTGAAGCGAACCTAGGTCAAATGGATATGGAGGCAGATTCCTGACATGCTTCTTTGCTATCTCTTTAATCTGACCTTTCTTATTCAAGCAGTGTGTGTGGACTTGTATGGCTTCATTTTTTGTGGGTACCTTGTCCTTTGAGTATGCGAGAGGGTAGGATTTCCCCTCAATCTCCGCCCTTCCATCGATTGTCCAATATGGTGTCGGTACGAAGCTTCTTATTGCAGTTTCTCTGTTGGCTACGAATGTAAGTGTTGGTCCCTGAACGCGTCCCGTACTTAGAGTTCTGTATTTGCCCACGGCGCGTTTCACAGCAAGTATTAGTGCTCGTGAGATGTTTATACCGAATAGCCAGTCAACCTTATGCCTTGTTTCACCGGCTTCCGCCATTCGGAAATCGACTTTTGGTAATGGGTTTTCATATGCGCCGATTAGTTCCTTATCTGTTAGGGTGGAGAATTTCATTCTTTGAGCCTTGTTAAGCGCCTGCTCGCCACAAGCGTACTTAAGTATGCAGTATGCTATTGTCTCCCCTTCAATGTCATAATCTGTTGCCACGAAGAAGGACTCAGCGCCCAATGAGAGTTCACGGAATTTCTTTATGAATAGTTCAGTGTTCCTTGCTGACTTCTCAACCTTGTATTTTGGAGCCCATTCCATTTCGAGGACTGGGTAATCCCAACCTTTTCCAGATTGCCTCAGTGTGTAGAGGTGCCCTAGTGCCGCCATTACTCTTATTCTATCGCCGTTCCTCACGATCTCATAGAGTGGTAGTTCGCCCCTCTTAGGCCTGCTCATAGTGCTTTGACCTAGGGCAGTAGCGATGCGCATAGCAGCATCGGGTTTCTCTGCGATGATCAATTTGAAGCCATTCTTACTGCCCAACCTGTTGAGGCACCTCTTTTCTCAGTACACCTCATCGTATGATCCACTTAACCTTCTCTCGAGTGAGGCTCACCAAGTCACTTTCTGCTGGCACTCGTTTTGCAGGCTCTCTTCCACGTTGGGAGGATTCTTGAATAGAAGCATTCATCTGGTGGAACATGTAATTCTTTGGACGAGGTCGTTTTGCAGTTAAGGGTGACTGGCGCGTCCCTGATTAGGACGGCTGGCACACGTTCGCTTGTTTCACCCATCAAGATTTCGGCAGCCGCAGCTAGTTCGTCTGCTAACGCTCTTCTCGTGACCTGTAATGGTCTACCAAATAGATCAGGTTTTCCTCTTTCGTCTATGATCGGTTCAAATCCGCTGACTCCAAGAGCTATTCCTATCGTTCCTATTCTAAGTGGTTGCGTACGGCTATCGGTTATGATTACGCCTATCTTTTTCCCCGATATCTCCAGTACCCTCTCCCTTACTTGTTCTGCCGCCTTAGACGAATTGGTTGGGTGTAGAACAACCTTACCTGGACCAGCGTTCTTCTTGTCGATTCCTGCGTTCGCTATGAGAACATTATTCTTCAAGGTCAGCATGACTCCATCTATCCCACCAATTACGGCGTCTGCTTCTCTTATGATGAGTTCACATATCTCAGGTATTATATGGTACTTGGTGGACATTCTGTAGGCTGTTCTCGAAGGAACAACTTTGTTCAATTCAATGATTCGTCCTTCTGATACAGAAATCACCTTTGAAGTTATTGCCAAGATGTCGTTATTCTCTATTCTGAGTCTCTCTTTCTCTAGTGCTTCAAGAATTCTTTTGGTTACGTCGTCATTTATTCCGATTACGTCTGTATGTATTGGGAATAGCTCCAACGTTATCTCCTCCTTTTGAGATTGGTGCTCGCCTATGTCCAAAGGGTTCTTATTAGGTAATGATGTTTGATGGACGTTCGCATGTTTTAGTTTATTCTTTGTCTTCACCTTCACAGTGAAGTGAGCTTGATTTATTGGATGAGAGTTGTGAGAAACTATTAATAACTAATTCTAGGGCTTTAATATTGGTGATTCTCTTGTCTCAGCAGAGGGAACCTCGGAAAACTCACCTTTACAACTGGCATGTTTCACATGAAGGGCGTATGATTGTTTTCGCTGGTTTTCACATGCCCGTTTGGTATGAGAGAACTGGTACCATTTCAGAACATATGGCCGTGAGGAACTCTGTTGGTGCTTTTGACATAACTCACATGGGCCGCATCAGAGTGACTGGCTCACAGTCTCGTCGTTTCTTGAATCATTTGACTACAAATGATCTTGCGCGCCTACGATCTAGATCTTCGTACTACACTTTAATGTGTAATCGTGATGGTGGCATTATTGACGATCTGTTTATATATAGATATGATCGCCACGAGTTCTACGTCGTCGTAAACGCGTCGAACAGGGAGAAAGACCTCAACTGGCTTTTAAAGCGTAGCGCAAGGTACGATGTGGTAGTTGAGGATGTTTCAGATAGTACCCCCATGTTTGCTGTTCAAGGACGAAATGCTGAAGCAACTTTGCAGAAACTGACTGACGCGAAACTTGCGGAAATTCCTCGATTCGGCAATAATAAGACTAAACTTAACGGGTTTGATGTTCTCATCTCTCGGACGGGGTATACAGGTGAAGACGGTTTCGAGGTGAGTCAATTCAATGTTCCGCTCCAAGAGTCAGGTAAGGCCGTTCAATTGTTCGAGGCCATCTTGGAGGCAGGGGAGGAGTTTGGGATAGTGCCATGTGGACTTGGATGTAGGGATACGCTCAGGTTGGAGGCAGGTATGCCCCTTTACGGTGAGGATATTGATGAACATACTACACCGCTTGAAGCTAGGTTGAGATTCTTCGTCAAGTTCAGGAAGAAGTCATTTGTAGGCAGGAGCGCTCTCCTACGACAAAGAAGGGAAGGCTTGAAGCGCTTGAGAATCGGGCTAGTTCTCCTAGATAGGGGGATTCCGAGAAGTGGTTATGAGATCCTTCGAGGAGGAAAGGTAGCCGGTCAAGTTACAAGTGGTTCGTATTCTCCTGTTCTTCAGAAGGGGATCGCCGTAGGTTATTTGAGGACGAAATACGCAAAGAAAGGTATGATCGTTGCAGTTAAGATTAGGGAGCGGCTGGCAAAGGCAGAAGTCATCAAAATGCCTGCGTCATTCATTCCTAAAAAGTAGTGCTCGAGAATGGTACAACGTGTGTCTCAGATACTTACTTGTGAAACCTGGTAGTATGTGGGTTCCCCCTGCCTATTGAGGACGGCGAGTATCAGTTTCTTTCCAACTCCTTTTGCCGTTGTAGTAGCTTTGTCGAGTTTAGTTAACTCTATCGGCACCCCCTCCTTTACTATGTAAATCAAGTATTTTGAGGTGTCTTTGCCGATCTCACTTCCCCTCGGGTAGATCCTAAAAGGGATCTCTTCGCTGAGCCCCTCCTTCACTGTATACCCTCTACTCCTCAGATCTCTGTAGATCAGATAGTGAGTCCAGAGTTCGGGGGATCCTTCATGTAGTCTCTGCAAATACTCGTAGAGGCCTACCTGAACTTCAGTTTTCTCATCAACCAATTCAATCTTGTTTCTCTCTAGCAAGAACATCGTTTCCACTGGTGAGAGTCTCAGAGTGCCGTCGTTCTGCTTAGTTCCGTAGAAACCCCTGGTGTGAATTGTGTCAACGTCTTTCTTGATAATTGCGTCAGAGTTGGAGAGGAAAGCTTTTGGTTTCTCAAGTATCGGCACTTCTCCCTTCTCTATCTCCTCTAGTTGAGGTGCCAGCCGCTCTTCTTCTCCTTCTTCTTCTTTTTCGTGCAGTGGTTCTTCATCGGGCATGTTGTATCATCTGTGAAGCTATTAGTATAATTCGCCATAAGACTAGGATTAAAACAGGCATAGAACCTATTTAATGTTTAGTGGTGCGCCAAATGGCTTATATTACGCTAAAGGAAAAATTGAAGGGTTTTAAACGCCTGCTTGTACTCGGGGTGGGCAACCAACTAAAGGGTGACGATGCCGCTGGGATTGAGTTTGCAAGACAGTTGAAGCGGCGGGTAGGGTTATCAAGCGAGATGAGCATCATTGAGGCTGGCGTTGCGCCCGAGAACTTCACTTGGGGTGTACGCAAGTTTCATCCTTCACATATACTGGTAGTCGATGCTGCTCAGATGGGAATGCGGCCAGGCTCCACGAGAATTGTTGAAAAGGGTGAGATCGCCGGCTTTAGTTTTTCCACCCATAATCTCTCATTATCCTTTCTTGTTGGCTACTTGGAAAAGGAGTTTGATTCAGAAGTAATCATAGTTGGAATTGAACCGTCGAATTTAGAGTTCGGGGAAACGATTTCTAAACCGGTTATGGACGCTGTAGAGCTATTGGTAGGAACACTACGGCGGGTACTCTCCAAATGAATTAGGAACGAGGTGGTGTTGGTAGCTTGACTAGGATCTCCATTTGGCAACTGGGAGGGAGCTTTAGTTCTTTTTCCCACAGGCTTCCGATTGCGACTAATATAAAAATGCCTACGACGGCGGCCCCAACTTTGTTTGTCAGATTGATCAGGGCCCTTTGAGTTTCACCTGACCTTATGACATCGTCTACGATTACAACTCTATCCTTGGGCGATATAGCCTTCTTTGGAAGATACAGAGTCATCATCACACCAGAGTAACTAGGGATGTAGCTTTCTTCTATGAAGGTCTCGATGCCAACCTCCTTGACATTCTTTGCGATAACTAGATCGGTTCCAAGTTCATTTGCGACGTGGACTGCAATTGGGATGCCGTCGACGGCTGGTGATAGCACCTTGGTTACCCTCTTGTTTGCGAATCTTCTTGTAACCTCTCTTGCAACGACTCGCGATAGGAGTGTATCACTGAGGAGAGGCGTATTGTCAAAATAGCCATTCTTGTCGAATACTATCCTTCTCTTCACTTCTTGTGACAGACTGAACATATCTTGAAAAGTCTTGATTAGGAGTTTGGCTCTTTCTTGACTGGGTAATACTCGGCCTTTGATGTATCTGTTGAGTACGGTAATGGGCAATTCGCACGCGTCAGACAACTTGCTGTAGGTGTGGTTTCTCTTTAGAAGTCTCAGAAACTCAACTACTCTTATCCGCGACATTATGTCTTTTAAATGGGAGCTACTTGTTTCTTGTTCTCGCTCCATTTCGATTCCCATCCTTTCATCATTGGCGTAATATCCATTCGCTTCCTGGCCTGAATTGTCAGAGCGTGTAGTGGTACCCTCTGCCAATCATATGGTCATTCTTATATTCTTGTCCTTGGTGCGTATGTAGAGGAAGTATACCATAGAAGAAAAAGGTATTAAACTCTGGCTGAGTTATTCTTTAACTGAATTTGTTTTGAAAGGGCCCGTGGCCTAGTCAGGATGGGGCGCCGGCCTGCGAAGGATCCAGAATTAATGCGGTTATCCATGGATAGCCGGTGGTCGAGGGTTCAAATCCCTCCGGGCCCGCCATGTCTGACAAAATGAGGAATATGAGGAATATGAGGAATATGAGGTATATGAGGTAGTTTGTCTCATCTTCTACTGATCTTTTATCCCATCTTCTGTGATCACGAAGACTGCCTCTCCTTCAGGCAGGTATGAGCTGTCTACCAGTCTACATATCCTTATGTTCCCTTTAGATCTTCTGAGATACAATCGCGTTTGAGGAACGTGCGCAAGTACGTGACCGCCTACCGGCTGAGTGGGATCGCCGAAGAATACATCTGGTCTGGCCATGACTTGATTTGTGACGAATACTGCAACACCGTGTATGTCAGCAAGCTTTTGCAGTTCATGCAGGTGTCTATTTAGTTTCTGTTGACGCTCTGCCAATCTCTCGCGTCCGATGTATTCGGCGCGAAAGTGCCCTGCTATTGAGTCAACGACTACTAGCTTTATGTTCTTCTCGTCAACAAATTCCTCGGCTTGGTGTGCTAGCAGAGCCTGGTGATCGGAGTTGTAGGCTCTTGCGACTACTATGTTTTTTAGAGCTTTGTTTGGGTCAAGTTTCTGTCCGAGAGCCATTTGATAAATGCGTTCGGGTCTGAATGTTCCCTCACAATCCACATAAAGCGCCCCTGCTGATAGCCCGCCTCTCTCAGTTGGGAGTTGGACATTGACTGATAGCTGGTGAGCTATCTGGGTCTTTCCTGTTCTATATTCACCATATGCCTCTGTTATTGACTGGGTTTCAACTCCTCCACCTATGAGGGTATCAAGGTTTTTGGAGCTTGTGATGATTCGTCCTACGTTCTGTCTTCTCTTAAAGATGTCTTCTGCTGTCTCGAAACCAATCTCAAGAGCTTTGCGCGCCTCTTCTATGATCTTTTGCGCGGTATTTAGACCTATGTCGGTCACCTTGGACAGCTCTTGAGCTGACGCTACTGCTATAGACTCAATTCGTCGGTAACCTGACTCAGCCAATTTCTTAGCTATGGCGGGACCAACGCCAGGAAGATCTATTAGAGTCTTTGCGGCTGTCGTATTCTCTTCCGAGATCTCAGTATCTTCTGTAATGGCCTATCCCTCCGTTTCATTTCGAGTAGTTGTAGAGTTTATTCTACCATAGATGGGAATTCTCTTAACTCCTTATATTTTGACTGGGAGACTTGTGGTGGGCTCCGTAGGCGGGGTGAGCTTAGCATGTTTCCTTCCCTAGTCCTTCGTACTTCACGTGTATGAGGATCCCTTTCGAGAACGTATAGTCGTTCAAGGAGTTCGCTTACAGCGGAGGCTTCCGCGTTCTCGGTTTTTATGCGGAAATTTCGAGTCCGATCGTAGTCCGTCTCTCCGACGAGTCCCATGTAATCAAGGGCTTCTAGGGCCTTGACTGTCGACTTGTAGTTTAGTCCTGTGCACTTCTTTATCTCAGAGATATTCAGAGGTCCTCTCATGGCCAACGCCTTGAGAATCTTGATTCTGCTTTTTGAGATAAGAACTTCCTCTAGTTTTAGGGAGGTTCTCTTTCGCAGCTTCAGTGTCACCCCGAGGTTCCTAGATGCTAACTGACTTCAAGCTTGTTCGTTTCAATTCTTTGGGAACTCAGAGACCTCCACCACGCTGACAGATAATCGATCATAGTACGAACTTGTCTTAAATGCTTCGAGGGAGAGACATAAAAGTGAAAAGCAGAGGTTTCGGTGTAAATCTTCAGAAAACCTACTAGCGACAGCTCAAGAGGCTCCGTGCATCGAAACAACCAATTTTGTCTATTCATTAATCATGTTTCTTAATTCCTGCTACATCGAATTCGCAATGTATCGGGCGATCACAAAGATAATCGTCAAGAGAGCTAGGCCAACAACACTCATAAATGCTTGATAGTCCGCGACACAAATCATTAGCGCCACTGGAAGAATGCACACGAATGGAATAACGCTTAAAGAGAGAGAGGTGTGATCAACAGAAAGGGAAATCACAATAATGTCGATAGCCCAAACACTTTGAATAATACTCAATACCTCACCAGCTGTTACGTAACCTGGTTGAGAAGAGAGGGTATTGGTAATGAAAAGATTAGGAGTGATCGACAGGGCCAGAAATAGAAGCAGGACTGTAGTCACAAGTCTCTCCAGTGATAAATGCATACTGATCCATCCTCTCAAGCAGTTGTTTAGATATACCAGTATAAGAAACCCCCCACGCTGATCGAAAGCTCCCTCTTTAGGAGGAGAGGTCTTCATAATCTTTAAATAAGTCAAACTTGCCGTAACTATTTTAAGGGTCATACAATCCCTTCTCACCTATTGCTGGTTCATGGAGTCACAAAGATCAAAGGTGGATTATCGTGTCGGAGATCACAGGTAAGATAATCAGGGTGTCGGGCCCCGTTGTGGATGCTGATGGACTTCGTGGTGTGAAGATGTATGAGGTCTGCAAGGTAGGAAATGAAGGGTTAATTGGGGAAGTGAACAGAGTAAGGGGAGACGTTTGCACGATCCAAGTCTACGAGGAGACCTCTGGAATCAAACCGGGGGAAGACGTTGTCGCAACTGGGCGCCCCCTGTCGGTTGAATTGGGACCTGGCCTGATAGGTCAGATCTTCGATGGAATTCAACGTCCGCTACCCAGAATTAAGGAAGCTGTCGGTGACTTCATAAAGAGAGGGGTTGTCGCAGAAGCCCTCCCCCGAAGCACCCAATGGAAATTCACTCCGCTATTGAAAAGAGGTGTCAAAGTCGAGCCTGGCTCCATAATAGGTGATATCCCTGAAACAAGGCTCGTTACACATAGAATACTTGTTCCATATGGTATGTCAGGAGAATTGACTGAAGTAGCTGACGAAGGAGAATATAGGATCACAGACAGCGTAGCAACAATCAAGAAAGAAGATGGTGAAGAATTCAGTTTAGCTCTCCTTCAGACATGGCCTGTTCGAAGAGCAAGACCCATTAAGTTCAAGTTAGGTACTCTCACGCCGTTGGTTACAGGTCAAAGAATCATAGATACATTCTTCCCCACAGCCAAAGGTGGAACAGCGGCTATTCCTGGTGGGTTCGGGACCGGGAAAACAGTCATGCTGCATCAACTGGCCAAGTGGGCTGACGCAAAGATAATTATCTATGTTGGTTGCGGTGAGAGAGGAAATGAAATGACAGAAGTGTTAGAGGATTTCCCCAAGTTGACTGATCCCAGATCAGGGGAGCCACTAATGACCCGAACAGTGCTAATAGCGAATACTAGTAACATGCCTGTTGCAGCCAGGGAGGCAAGTATCTACACGGGAATCACCATGGCAGAGTACTTTAGGGATATGGGTTGTGATGTGGCATTAATGGCTGATAGCACTTCAAGGTGGGCTGAAGCGCTAAGAGAGATTTCAGGACGTCTTGAGGAGATGCCTGGAGAAGAGGGATACCCAGCATACCTGGCAAGCCGGCTGTCACAGTTCTATGAGCGAGCTGGAAGAGTGGTAACTCTAGGCCCTGAGGAGCGTCTTGGTAGCATTAGTGTGACTGGGGCGGTTAGCCCGCCGGGTGGAGACTTCTCTGAACCGGTGACGGTGAACACCTTAAGGATTGTCAAGGTCTTCTGGGCACTCGATAAGGATCTAGCATCAAGAAGACACTTCCCGGCAATCAACTGGCTTCAGAGCTACAGCCTATACTTAGACAATTTGAAAGAATGGTTTACGGATAAGGTCAGCTCGGAGTGGGCTTCTTTAAGGGAAACTGCTATGACTCTGCTTCAGAGAGAAGAAGAGCTCAAGGAGATCGTTCAACTCGTGGGGCCTGATGCTCTTCCGGAGACAGAGAAAGTAATCTTGGAAGCAACAAGGATGATTAGAGAGGACTATCTGATGCAGTCCGCATTACACCCAGTAGACTCCTACTGTGACCCCTCGAAGTCATATAGGATGTTACGGGTCATAGTCAAGTTCTATGAGAACATGAAGAGAGCCGTGAGTTTAGGTATTCCAATTAGAGATGTTCTAAAGCTAAGCACTTACGATGAAGTGGCTCGCCTCAAGATAGTTGAACACTCGAAGGTCAAAGAAGTGTTCGATGAAGTAGAGAAGAGGATAGATAATCAATTTGAATCCTTACTCACTAGAGCGACACCAACTGCAACTGCTGCGAGATAGATACCCAAGATCTAATATCAGACGCCATTAATGTGGCAGCTCCTCCCAGTTTCTTTGTCTTATTCTTGACTGAATCACTCTTTTGGGAGGGGTTCTAATATTGCACTTCTCCGACTAGACTGATGGGTGCCCGTAATCAATAGAACAATGACATTTGCATTAATCGTCGTCGACCTCTTTCTATTAGTCGTAATAAGGTTTTTGACGCAGTTTTCTCGTCTAGTGAGCCTTACCTTGGTCTGTCAAGAGATACTGGGAATATCACTGGCATCAACCTTCATCATAGTTCTGCAGTGCTTTGCTCAGTTACTGTTTGAGAAAGGGGTCATAAGAAAGAAGCTTAATTACGCAACTATTGCGTGCCTTAATATAATCACCGCAGTCTCAATCTCGAACTATGCGGTTCTTCCATTGGTAGAGCCATTTCCATCCTCAAGCAGGATCATAGGATGGCTTACCCCCGTTGTTCTAATAACAGGACTCCCCCTGTCCGTGGTATTAGCTGCACTTTCGGTTCTCAGGGGGATGTCAAGAATTAAAGATGTCGATGCTACCGGGGAGCTAACTCATTATCATAGCAAGAGCTTGGTCTTCAAGGGCAAGAACAGAAACATAGCTCTCTGCATTTTGAAGTTGGTAAGTCGGTCAACACTAGATTCCGGGCCGACCAGGAAAAGGGATGTCTTTCATAAAAATGAAAGCCTAAATTTTGGGGAACTGGAAGATGACTCGTTTGACTACTCGCATTTGACTTCTCTGTGGAGTAACGTACCAGATTTCAGTGTTGAATTCACAATTGAGAATGGTCTTACATCAGTGAATTTCTTTACGTTCGCAGCCGATTCGGATACTGACCGTGCTACAAAACTTGCTGAGGAGAAAGCTGAAAAGCTGCGAAGCATTTTGCAGATCAGATTCAAGACTAAGATCGATTTTCTCCAAGGCTACCAGCTATGGAGCGCTTACGGTTTGATCCTAGGGAGAGATTCACCTTACACCATCGAACCAGAGTTTGGAGTTCTAAAGATCGGGGGAATACAGAGATCGGAGAAGCGATTCGTTGCTGTCAGTGCCTTAAGGGGGAAAAGCGACACGACTGCGACGATGGAGATACCGCAGGCTAGAGTTGAACAGTTCTTATCGACATTTGCAAGAGAGCGATTAGCGGCTTCGATGGTAATCCACTTGGAAGCAATAGCCCCGCCTTCTATACCATCTGAGGCTAAACTTATCGAGAAGGCAAGAAACGAGCCTGACATGAGAGTGTTGCTTGAGCTTAGCGAGAAGAGAAGAGAAGTGAGGGAAGAAAGACATGCTCAGCTTAGTGGATACTGGAATATCTCGGCATACATCGTATATCGGGGTAATACTGAAGAAGAAACAAAACTGCTTCAGGAAAAAGGGGATGCATGTGTTGAAGCGGTTTACTCGAGCCCGAGTCTTAGAGTGAAAGGTGAGAAACTCGAAGGCAAGAGGATCTCGAAACGTTTGAAGAACCTCATGTTCAGATGGGATATCGGAATCACTACCATGAAGGCTTCTTCTAGGTTGGCTGCGGCGCTGATACAACTGCCGGAACGACACATAGTGGGTATACCTGAAACCGAAATACCGGTCTTCGATCTCCCTCCTAGGGAGGAATTGGAAGACGGCGAAATTACGATTGGTACTGTGATGCACGATGAAAATGAGATTTGCCCGATGAGAATAAAGCTCGAGGATTTGATGCTCCACACGGTCGTCTTCGGTGAAACAGGTTTTGGTAAAACAAGGCTGATCATGAATCTGCTTCAGGAGATGTCAGCCTACGACGTTGCTTGGACGCTAATAGAGATGAAAGGCGAGTACAAACCTCTTGTGAAACTGATAGATAACGTAGTGTACCTCAGACCAGCTTCCAAAATTGCCCCCACCAAGATCAACCTCTTTGATCCTCAAACAGAGAAGCCAGAGACGCACGCAAAGAAAATATTTGCCATACTGAAAGAAACTTTCTCGACACTCTTCACCGACCAGAATAGAGAGCTTAGCGCTCAGATGGAGCGGGTTTTCTATGAAGCACTGGTTACCTACATGACATCCACAACACATCTTGACCAAGAAGACATCAGACACGATGAGGACAAGACCGGGGGAATTGCGACCCACGAACACGAAAATGGGGAAATCAAACCTATGCGGAATTGGGTCAGCTTCAACGGCTGGCTTCAAAACTATGCAAAAAGACACGGGTTGTCTTCCCTGCCCCAGATAGAGTCAACGATCCAAGCACTACTCAATCGACTGGACTCGTTTACGCGAAATCCGCTGAACGAAGTATTCAACCATGATAAGAGTAATGTGAGTTTTGGCGATCTCGTCAAGCGCAGAGCAATAATAGATCTTTCAGAAATCAAAGCCAATGGGACGGCAGAAGACTTACGTCTCATATCGAACATCATCACAAAGTATGTTGCTACAGCCGCCCAACAACGAGGAATTCAAGATCACCTGAGACACATACTGATCATCGACGACGCCCTTGAAGTGGTCCCAGAAATACTAACCAAGAAGACAACAGCTGAAACAGGAATAACAGAGCAGATGGTTCTACTGTTAAGGGCAACCGGACAAGGAGTAATAATCTCAACACAAAGACCGAACATAAGCCAAAACATTGTAGCGAACGCTGCCACCAAGATCTTCCTAAGAACTACGGTAGACAGCGAGAAAGCGGCGAAATGGCTCAACCTAAACGATGAGCAGACCAACTACCTAAAAGCAATGCCCAAAATGGAAGCCATCATCATAACACCTAAACACTCCAAGCCAATAAGGATCAAAACGATCCAAATAGACCCCCCAAGAGTAGACAACCACGACATCATAGTAAGCGACATGATAAACTACCCAATAATCTATGACACTGAGACAAGGAACCTTGACGTAGAGCCCGCAACACGTCACATTGAGAACGAGAACACCATGATCACAAAAGGGACTCACCTAGAGGTTAAGAGACTGAAAACCATAGCAGAAGAAGCCTACCAAGCGGGGAACTACAAGGAAGCGCTTAGAACTTACGTCACAGCAATAGAAGCCATGAAGAACCA
>JAUQYT010000109.1 GCA_030587605.1 Candidatus Njordarchaeum guaymasense | reverse complement strand
TAATGCGGCTGTTGCCGTGCTCTTGAGGCAGGAAGAGGGGGATTTCAGTGCTTTCTTTGTGAAACGAGTCGAGAACGTTGCTGATCCTTGGTCGGGTCAGATGGCTTTTCCAGGTGGTAAGCGTGATGAGAAGGATGTGAATTTGAAGGAGACGGTTGTTCGAGAAACGTTGGAGGAAACTGGAATAAACCTTCTTGAAGGCTGTCGGTTTCTGGGAGTTCTGACGGCTGTGCGGTCAATGCCGAGGCCTGATTTACGGATTCTTCCGTTTGTTGTCTTGGTTGAGTATGAGCCGCGTGTAAGGTTGAATCGGAAAGAGCTGAAGGATTTCTATTGGATTCCGTTAAAAGAGCTTGTTCAGAGCAAGACTTTTGTGAAGTTTGACTTTGGAGAATTCCCAGTGTACTCTGTGAGAAATGAAGCCATCTGGGGACTAACATACAACACTCTCGAAAACCTCTTCACAGTTCTAAAGCTTAGTTAGGCGGCGAGCAGTTAGGGAGCGTCCTTTTTCTTATTCCAAGTGCCTTGACACCACGAAATCTGAGTGCGCGATAGTGAGAGAAGCATTTCATAAGCGTGATAATCGTAGTACGTGAATGTGTGGTGGCTGTGAAATGCGTGCGCCTAAAGGGTACAAGGGAATGAGGCTGTTGCCTTCCGAGTTGTGTTACTGCGCGCGCAAATCTGAGAATAGATAAGGGAATGGATTGCATCGATGATAGGTTTCAATTCTGATTTGGAATTAGTAAGACTTATAGGTTCACTTTTTTGAAAATCATATCCTGGCCTCCGCGCAAGATGCTAGCCAAAATGAGGTGAGCGTTCATACGAGTGAGCATTTCTCTATGCCCTCGTTTCTTGCGATGTTAGCCTTAACGTTGGTCATCTGCTTGTCGGGTTTTTCCACAGAGGCTTGGGCTACGTCTGACGTCAAGTTCTCGGGTGATGTCAAAGGAAGCGAAGCAGCGCATCCTACTGGCAAGACTACTTGCCTTGTTCGAGTTAGTCGAATCATCTATGACCCAAACAACACCCTCGTTGTTGGCGACGCTGTGGATGTCCTCTATAGTAATCCTCTTGGGCTGGAGTTTAACGAAGATGTAGAGGTTTTCGGGAGATATAGTGACGTTGGACCAGCGGAATACGTTGGATACGTAGTATGCTTAGAGAGTCCCTATTACATGGTTTCTACACAGGCTTCAATAGACTTGCTTTCGAGCGTGGCTCCGATCGCTATGATTATTGTAACTTTCATCTTTCTGGGCTTGTTGCTTTACTGGCAGAAACGACAAGAAATGAGACGGAAGCAGCGCATAGAAGAGGCGGACGCGAAAGAAAGGTCGATAAGTGGAGAACCTGCTGACGTTAATGTAATCTCTAGAATATCCAGAGTTAGAGCATCCGGAGAAAAACCATCTATAAACAAGTTCCTAGGACTGCCGATGGATTATTCATCTTGCGAAGTATGTGCAAAAATTTCCACGCCAGGTGTGACCCAGTGTATTTATTGTGGGAGATTCGTTGGTGTACGTAACCCATTAATCTCGGGGCATGAGGAATGTTGGAGTTCTGTATACGGGTGTTGTAAGATCTGCGCTGATTTCATCAGGAAGGAAATGGCACGTAGCACCAAGGTAGAAAGCACTCCCTTTGCAGAAGAAAAACAAATCCAGGAGATTCAGAAGCAGAACCCTTTTCTCGACAACGCCCTGAAGAGTCTGGCTAACGCGATTGAATTCGTTGGGAAGGAGAGCGACCGATACCGTCAAGCGGCGTTGATCGAGATGGATGCAGCCGTTGAATCCCTACTCAAGGCAAAACTGTTCAAGGATGACCCTAGCGATTTCATGAGAAGCGACTGGGAGCATCTTACCTACGAGAAAGCAATGGAAAAAGTGGTTCGCTCTATACCTATACCTGAGAGCTCGCTGCTGAAGGAAGCACACTCTGAGAGAAACAAAGCTCAACATAGAGCCGTCATCGCCAGTTCTTCTTGGTCACAGTACCATCTGGGCAACATCTACGCATTTGCAAAACGTTTCTGCAAGGAGCACTTTAACCTAGATCTAGAGCAGATCTATCGTCTTGGCTTCGAGCCCAAAAAGACCGAAAAAATAGCACCCAAGTGAGCGTGCAATGGTCAAATGCAATGATTGTGGAAAAGACGTTTCTGAAGACCGCATTGTATATTGTGAGATGTGCGGGGCTCCTCTTTGCATGGATTGTGCGACAACGGGGTATTGTGCTGACTGTGGTGAACTGTGGGAAGCTGAGATAGACTTAGAAGACACAGAAGCAGAAGAAGAAACCTAAGAGGTTCGCGCTAGTTTTGAAGTTCTTAGGCTTGTGCAGTGACTATGAAGAAACATGGGAAGCAGAAGAAGACTTCGATTTTCTTTAGGTACACATTAAGGTCACTTGGCGCGATTTAGGTTACGTGCATTTCACGATCTTCTGGACATGGAAAAAGCTACAACAAATAGCACAGTTGCCAGAAGCGTTAGCCAGAACCCAGCAACTGGATACCTTTCGTAATCGTGGTGCAATGCATAGGTGACAAGTCACATGGAGAAGAGCGCGACGGCATTAAGAACTATTGAGCATAGAAACAGCTGACCTTTGTCCAGAAGAATAGCTAATGCTGAGAACCATAGTACTAGAATCTGAGACGCAAAAGTGAGAATCAAAGCTGGTCCTATCCACCGCCCCAATCCTTCGTACTGAAAAATCCCGTTAAGAAACCAGTAATCGACGAACCAATATTCATTCACGATTCGCCCGCGTCCAAGATACCAGTATTCAATGGTTTCCCGGAACGACCAGAAGGTCTCTGGTCCAGGGCGCACTTCGGGAAAGGTGCCGCCGTGCCAGACTGCTTGAAGGAATGGAGTGAAAACAGAAATCAGGAGCACAAAACATGCAAAGGCTCCTAACAGCTTGACCTTGGTTTTCAACTCTGTCCCTAGGATGCTAATGTTTGTAAGAGGCTAATTAAACTACATTTAAGAACCCGCGCTAAGGAACCTTTCTTCTATGATTCCAGTTCAAATGTTTGAGTCATTGCGCGTTCGTTGCACGGATCTTTTCATAAGCGTGATGATTGTAGGTAAGTGAGTGTGTGGGTGGCGTGTGAAGGTGGGTGTGCCTAAAGGGTACAAGGGTAGGAGACCGTTGCCTTCTGA
>JAUQYT010000105.1 GCA_030587605.1 Candidatus Njordarchaeum guaymasense | reverse complement strand
GAGGCAGTCCGCATAGACTATACGCTGATAGCTACGGCATTTCTGTTAACATCGATAGCAATGAGGTACTTTCACGAGACTTCTAACAAAGTTGTCGGATTCATTTTCATCCATGTCGACGAGACAAAGAGAAAGGGGATCTATCAGCAATTGATAGCAATGCGAGAACTCCGTGAGGTGTACGCGTTGGCTGGTGAGGCATTTGAAATCTGCGCCGAAGCCGTTACAGGTAACCTGAACCGCCTTTACTTGCTCGTTTCTCAGAGGATCAGGACAATCGACGGTGTAAGAACAGTCAAGATTCTACTTGTAAACAAATTCGTGTCACCTCATAAGTCGAGGACGAGCATAGAGAAAGGTCCGAGTTCCAGCAAGACCGTTAAAGTGACATCAAATAAAGGATAGAAGATATATTACCAACAAATGCTATCCTATGTCTAACAAGGAGGACTGAGCGACTTGAGTATTCGAGCTGTAATACTAGTCAAGGTGACTCCAGGGCTACTCAAGCGAGTGTTAGCGGAGATCGAAAAACTGAGGGCTGTGCAGAGGTTCGCTACAATAACAGGCGAATACGATGTTCTGATAGAGGCTGAAGCGAAGGATGTGACTGAACTACACGACTTGATACTGAATGGACTCGATCCAATAAAAGGTATACAGGAGACCAACACTCATATCATCCTAAAAGACTTACGAAGCGAGTAGAACGATGTGACAAACCTCAGCCCTAGAAGCATGAGGGAATGCGGTTCAAAGTATTGCAGTTTTTGCAGAGAAAAAGTATTGGCTGATGACGGAGTAGATCTGAAGAGCTCCGTCACCTCCAATTCTCCTAATGCTTTCTTCTAAGAACGACTGCAAGCATTACTATTGTTACTATTGCCGCACCACCGATGATTGCCCACGTTGTCCAGCTCCAACCAAACAGACCAGCCGCAGGTGACCAAGCTGTCGTAGAGATCAGACTTTGGTTGGTCCAGCTACCGAAATAGGATAAGTCGCCTTTGACCAATAGTCCAGTTTCCTTGTCGTAGTAGCAATCGTGGAGATACAACCCGAGAATGTATGGAATGGTCCCGTTTACGTAGTTGACGCTCCTTGACGCCCCGGCGGCGGTCATCGTCTCGGTCTTGGTTATGTTGATGGATGTGCTGTCGACAGTGAAATTGTTGCCCGCTGACAAGCTTCCTGCAATCAAGTAGTAACACATACCCGTGTCCCATGTTGCGATACTGCGATTCCACCAGTGCGTATCGTATACTGAGCCCTCAGGCTTGTACCGGGTGATGTTCAAATAGACCTTAGGGGGGAGAATACTGTAGACTTGAATGATAGTCTTGTTGTACAGTCCCCCTGCGGTCTTAACTTGATAGACTGCTTTGTCTCCCATTTTCACACCGACATTGTTGTAGTTTGCGGCCATTGCAGGACTGTAAACGATTGTACCAATCATGAACATCGAAAGTATCGCCAAGCAGCATATTATCCTCTTTCTCATTTTAGACTCTCCACATGAAGTTCGCTTACGGATATACCCGTCTATATTTGTGAACCGTTATTTAAGCCCATGCGGTCACGGGGGCTCTATCCAGTCCCCTGCCATCTAGACAATGAGAAGATTCGTCGATGACCGGTCCTCGCCATAGCGACGACCGAGCACGATCGCGATCCATAACGGTGTCACGAGGCTTCGTGAGTTGATGCCCAAAGGACTCTAAGCAACAAGGGGAATGGAGGAGATTAACACCCGTATCATTTTAAAAGACCTGCGAAGCGATTAGAGTGAGGGAATATATCTCGGCACGTGGATTAAGAAGAAGTGTGATTCGGAATAATACGCTTTTAACAATCAAAAAAAGTATTTGATGGTGACGAAATAGATCCAGAGACCTCCGTCACCAGTTGTTCTTTCAATGCTTCCTTCTGAGGACTACTGCAATCACTGCTATTAGTACGATTGCGCCGCCGCCAATGAGCAGAAGCGTTGTTGTGTCTAGACCAAAGAGACCCGCGGACCACTTGGAAGTAGCTGTCAAGGTCAGGTTGTACCATCCAAAAATCCAAAATAGAAAGTTGCTTTTCACCAATAATCCAGTTCCTCGATCCCACCAGATGTTACCAGGGGTAAAGCCCTTAGTTAAGTTCAAGTGGCAAACTGTCCTCGATGCGCCAGCAGCGTTCATTGTTTCGGTGTGATTGATCTTAAACGAAGATCCCGAATATATGGGGTCGTTCGTTGTCAGATTCTTTGCTATCAAGTACAAATAGATTAGGTCCCCAGCACCATTGGCGATATCACCAGTTAATTGAGAAGACGCTGAATGTGATCCGTTCTTGAAGACAAAGCTGTAGTCGAGCGTTACCGCCGTTCCGACTATGCCATAGACCGAGAGGTGCATTGAAGCAGCTTCAGGCATGTACGTCAGGCTAACATTGTAGTCTGCTGTGTCCCCCACTGCCACGCCGACGGCGTAGCTCGTAGCCGACGCAGGATTGCAGACAGCTGTAACCAAGAGAATCATCGAAATTGTCGCTAGGCTTAAAACTAGACGCTTCCTCATGAAAATCTCTCTCTACGTAACCTTTCTAAGTATATTACTCATGTTATTGTTTCTGGTATTTAACTGTGCGCGTCCGAGCGCGTTTTGTCTGTCGACCCATCGCAGACAGGTGACCATGACCTCCCTAGTCTAGGAAAGGTTTCGTTTCTCGAATGATCATTTCATTGTCAGCAAAATTCGCAACTCAGCGAAAATGTGCTCATAGTGAGAGTAGACTCCATTTATTACCGCTAACCCTAATTCCTTAATTGGGCCTCCGAAATTGACGTGATCGGCGTCAATACGTCTTGCGCGTCGCTCACCGTATCTTGTCCCGTAATTGAGTGGAAGGTAGGTACCCGATGGTTATCTACGACTTCTACGTCGTCTATAATGAGGGCGGGCACTGCATACACCACCATAAGTTTGGCGGGCTGGGCTATACGCTGGAGCAGGCGTTTCGCTGTTCCCTCTGGCGCTGGCTGCCCCCTCATTCCTCAAGAACATTTCATTTTGCCGGGTGAAACCTTATCGCGTCTTCACCCATTGTACGCCAATGAAGTTGCGTGCGATGCGGCGGAAAGCCTAATAAAAAGTTACGATCGTAACATCTCCCATGGTACGTACATCAAAAAACGCGGAAACCGATGGGACAGGTAGAGCGATAAGGTTTAGGGTCTGGTTCACTGAAAGTGGTAGAGACCTGCTCGGTAAGGGAGGAGCCGAGATACTTGAAAGCATAGCAGAAGTGCGTTCCATTTCCAAAGCAGCGGAGCAACTTGGGAGATCCTACAGGCAGGTTTGGGGCCAAGTAAACGAAATGGAGAAGAGCTTCGGAGAACCGCTAATAAGAAGGTTCAAAGGTGGCGTTAAGGGCGGGGGAGGAGCCGAGCTAACAGATGCAGGATTGGCTCTTTTAAAGGAATACCGAAGAGTGAGTGAATACGTTAAGGAGTTGTTGGAGGACAAGTATTTTTGGGAGGCATGTGGATTGAAGCTGAGCGCGAGAAACAAGCTAAGAGGTGAGATAACCTCAGTCGAGAAGGACGGAGTCGTAGCCAAAATTAGGATGAAGATAACGACCCCGGCTACGATCACAGCAGTAATAACTAGGGAAGCGGCTGAGGACCTTGACTTGAAGGAAGGGGACAAGGTGGGGGCAATCATCAAAGCTACTGAGGTACTCGTATCAAAGGAAGAATGAATGCTTCTATCACACATCGTCTCCCTATCTCTGTCATTTTTAAGAGTGCGATGGCATAGGATCGGTTGAGGTAGTATTGTCTCAGAAGACGCGTATAATTGGTGGTTGAAGCGCATGATTGAAGAGAAGACGTTCAGGCGATTCTTCGTTGGGTGGGATGTTGATTCAGGTGATAAGATTGAGATTTCCCTCGACCAACCCGTCGTCAAGAATCCTCATGTGGTAGTGTTTGGGCAACCTGGTAGTGGGAAGACGGTTCTCTGCAAGGCTCTAATTGAAGAAGCCGCGAGGAATGGGACACCTTGCTTCGTCGTTGACCCTCAGGGGGACTTGTCCAGTCTCGCGATGATGGGTGACCTTGAGAAGGTCAAGGAAAAGGGAACCGGGGAAGACATTTGGACAAGTTATAAGAACAATGTGAGTGTTGCTGTCTTCACTCCCTCTTCGAGAAAGGGCATCCCCATATGCGTCAACCCCGTTAAGCTTCCTGTTAAGAAAGAGGATGTCGGAAGCGGCGGGATTGGCGAGGAGGAGGTAGTCCAAGCGATTGAAGGAGCAGCCACCGCTTTGTGTCGATTCATCAACTTCGACCCTGAGAGAGATGATGGTCGCCTAGTTTTCGGCTTCCTCAGCAGATTGCTTAAACACTATTATAATGCTGGGCAACATCTCACGGACATTTCAACCTTGGCAGCAATCGTTGATGAGCCGCCTGGGGACGCTTCCAAGCTTGCGGAAGGCTACATCAAGAGCCCTCTGAGAAGAAAGGTGGCTATGCTGCTCAGGGCATCCCTACAGGGCATGAGAGGATTATTGCTCACGCAGGGGATGCAGTTGGACATCGATAAGCTGGTT
>JAUQYT010000102.1 GCA_030587605.1 Candidatus Njordarchaeum guaymasense | reverse complement strand
GTCTCTACGCCTATGCTTCAGGAAGTCCGCTATCAGCCTTATCTGATTTTCTTCAGGCGAGGTTTCAAGCATCACGACCGATTTAGGTGGAATGCCTTTGAGCTTCTCCTCAAACCTAGACATGTACAAACGATACCTCAAATTGAACCAGTTGCCCTCTTCCCAGCTTCTTCGACGGCAGCCTGAAACCCTTTGCCCTTGACACTTTCATAGTCCATCCCGAAGATCTTCCGGGTCGTCTCGCCGAGAACCATCAAACACTCATCCACAGCTTCAAGCAGGACCGCTTCGAAACTCCTCTTTGACTAAACAGTTTCGGCCCCTCATCACGCTTTTCAGTCACAATTTTCATTACTTGGGCGAATACGCTGTTATCGCTTGACTGCCGGTATGGGGGAGACGCTTATCCCCTCAGGCGTAATGTAGAAGTCATAGCAGTCCAAGGCGTGGTCTACGCCACGCATCTTCGGTATGTAGAGCCTCCTTCTAACCTTGAACTGTTCAAGGCTTGATTCAAGGACTATCAGCCCGTCAGCCATGAATTCTTCAAAACCCATCCCTATGTCGCTGCTGCCCCAAGGCACCTCAAGAGTGCAAAGCGTCGTACACTTCGCGTCTTCAAGGAACCTGTTCATAAGAGCGACGAAGCTTCGCGCCTCAGCCTTCGTCTGAATATACGTCATCATGGCGGAGAGGCTGTCGATTACGAGACGCTTCGCATTCAAATCCTTGATCGCACTCATTATAGCTTCAAGGTTGACTTCGACACCCTTCTCTCCAATCGTTTGAACAAGATCAAGAAAACAGGCCTTCCGCTCCTTTTCTAGCTTATCAAGATCCCAGTTGAACCTGAGCATGTTACGTTTCAGTTTGCTTGCGGATTCAACAAAGGTAACGTAGACGCCAGCTTGATTCCATTGCGTGGCGCCATTGTATGTGAACTGAACTCCTAGAGTGCTCTTTCCCGCGCCAGGTTGACCAGCGACTAGAATGACATCTCCCTCATTTAAGCCGCCCTCGATAATCTTGTCCAAGGACGGAATGCCTGAAGAGACCACCTCTCTCCTCAGTCTCCTCTTAGAAGAATTAGATGAAGACATGCCCACCCACTTGCATTCTTCCGTTATTAGCGCAATCCATAGAAAAGCCTTTGCAGGAAAGAAAGTAGTCAGGAAGGGAGCTCACATTCCTTGCCAAAAGAACTAGGCTTCCCATTGCAACTCTGTCTCCTCTCAATTCCGGACTCCCCTCACTTCTGATCGGCTTTTCACCAAGCCGGCTTCTGGGCCTGCGAAGATGACTGTGCTATGCGCCTTGATGAGGTCGAGATAGAGTTCTCCTCTACCTTCGTTAGCTACAAGATTAGTGTCATAAGCGCAGATCCCAGTCACGGGTATTTCAAACACCTTGCGCATTGACTTTTCATACTCAACCAGTTCCTTGACCATGCCATGATTAAAGAAGCACGCCATCTCGCCTGTAATCCTTAGGCCCTTGAAGCCCTTAGCCACCGCCTCATCATAACGTTCCTTTAAAAGCTCCTTGGCCTTGGATGCGTTGAACCTGCCTCCGATAATATACCAGTCCTTGTAGTCGATTACGCGTAGAGCTCCAGACCTCTCAAATCTGTCCACATCGACACCGAACTTTTTCATAGCCTCCCTGACCTCATCAAGCGACTCCTGACTAGCAACATAGGCGGCTGCCTCGCCAGCGTCCAATCCAGCCTTCAAGTAGGTGAAAAGGACCTTATGCTTATCCTCAAGCGTAGAGTAAAACATGATCACGTGGTCCTTAGCCTTCATCTGCTTAACGAACTCTAGGATCTCACTCTTCTCCACTCTTCAGCTCCCTGCCATACGCTTCTTACCATCGTTAACATAATCGATTAATGTCCAGTTTTCATGGTCCGTGAAGCTTAAGCCGAGCATGCCGTAAAGCTTCCGAGCGATAAGCTTCTCAACAACCCTGCCTCCTGCGCCGAATAAGCCTGCTGAAGCCTTGCGAAAGACGTCAAGATTCTTAGGCGTTTCCTCACGCTTGATCTGATATTTCAAATCAATATAGGAGTAGATGGCTTGCCTAACAGTTTCACCGAGGACCCCTAAGCCGTAATCGACAGCTTCGAGAACAGCCGACTCAAACCTCTCAGACGACTTCGTGGGATTCTCTGGCCTCGCTGAACTAGGATTGACAGAAGCATGAATCAGACTTCCTCTTGGATGACTGCTCTCGATGGGAGCGCCCAGACCGCCCGCTCCTCCTGCCGAAAAGCGTTCAACCAAACTATTCGCCAGATAGGAAATTCTTGCAGAGGCTCTACGTCATATCGATGTTAGGGTAAACATCAATATATGTCTTCGTAAGGCCCTGTCAGGCGGAGTTAGAGGAAACGGGTGGAGGTCTTCCTTTGCGTTTTTACTGGCGACCTATTCGTGTCACTAGCAACATTCAAATCAAAACATCTATGGAGTAAGAGAACACATGAAATAGTGTTCAGCGTACACGCCGCAATCCCAATAATCTTCGATCTATGGTTTATCGGTTTCACCTTCCAAATCCCATTCAACAGACTCCAATTCTAAGACCTAACGAAGTGAACACGTCAAGCAGATCTTCCAACACCGAACCAGCGACTACGAGCAAAGTGTTCGGACTCTCTCACGCACAATGGGCGCCTGCGAACAATACCCATTCAACGACAAAGAACGAAACCAAACCCATAGCGCGTTGCGCTAGACCGATATGCATATAAGAATATTTCGTCGATATATAGCGGCAAACATAACGTTATTGATGGAGAGATAGGATTATGGAAAAACGCTCAAAAATACTGATAGCAATAGCCGTGATAGCAGTTGTCCTGGTGAGCATAGTTGCATACGAAGAGTATCAGATCAGTACCGTAAGATCGGTCCTAGTGTTGTCGACAACCACTAGCACGGTTGACTCGGGACTGCTGGACTATTTGTTGCCCCAATTTGAGAGCAAATACAAAATAGATGTCCACTACCTCTCCCTTGGCACCGGACAAGCAATAGACACTGCTAAGAGAGGTGACGCTGATCTGGTTCTTGTACATTCAAAAACGCAGGAACTGAACTTCACTGCTAGCGGCTATGGCATTCACAGAGTCGGGGTAATGTACAACGACTTCATAATAATTGGCCCCACAAATGACCCAGCTGGAATAGACGGTTTAACAAACGCAACAGAAGCCTTCAGAAGAATCGCTAATGAAGGTGCCGCAGGCAACGCCGCATTCGTTTCTCGCGCAGACAAATCGGGTACAAATACATTGGAATTGAGCATATGGAGCAAACTCAAAATGAAACCGTCGAACAAAACTCAATCATGGTACGTGGAAGCCGGTGCAAGTATGGGAACAGTGCTGCGAATGACAAACGAAAAGAAATCGTACACACTGAGCGACAGGGCCACATGGTTATCTTTTAAGAATGAATTGACAAACATGGCGGTTTTAGTTCAGAGCGACAAGATACTGCTGAATCCTTACGCAATGATACTTGTCAATCCAGACAAATGGCCACAAAGAAATTACAAAGATGCTTTAACGTTTGTGAAATGGATGATTTCAGAAGAAGGACAAAACATGATAGCAAACTACAATAAGGAAGGACAAC
>JAUQYT010000099.1 GCA_030587605.1 Candidatus Njordarchaeum guaymasense | reverse complement strand
GAAGGCGGTCAATGAAATTCCTACAAAAGCAAAAGAAGAAAGATTCTTTCGTTCACTAGTAAGAAATCCAGTGTGGCTTCTCGGGATCATTCTCGGTATGTTTGCTCCAGTCGCATTAGTCATCGGAGCCAATATGTACATCGGTCCGGCGCTCGTGCCAGGACTTATGAACTCGGGTCTAATCGTGCTCGCTGTCGGATCGGTGAGGATCAACAAGGAACGACTTCGGACATGGGACTATTTCGGAATTGTACTGATGATAGCCGCGATTTTCTTCCTGGGTTTGAGCCAGCTTTCCATTAACATGGTGAACTTCGACTATAGCGCTCAATGGTTCCTCATTAACAGTACCTTGTTCACGATGTTTCTCTTCGCAATGTGGGCGATTCTCTTTGCTATTCAAAAGAAGAACCAAAAGAATCGTGCTGTTCTGCTTATCTTTGCAGCTGGTTTCATGTTGGTGATGATTAATTTCTGGATCGCTCCACTATCGGGAACAATTCTGAAGGTTCTCCAAGGCACTGCGACTTCTAGCGAATGGATGTTCTTTACTTTGGCCTGCATTCTTACACCGCTGGGGAACGTATTTGCTGTGGCAAATCAACAGACGGCTTACAAGTATGGTCAAGCAAGTACGCTTAATACGCTCCAGCAATTGCCGACGCAAGTCACTCCAGCGTTTATCTACTTGTTCGTCTTCGGACTGACGCCCCCATTTGTGTATTCCCTGCCACTCCTCTTTCTAGGTATCGCTCTGGTGCTTATGAGTTCCTACCTGTTGGCAATACGCAAGGTGCAGATTGACAAGATAAAGTGAGTCTCTACTTTCTGCGTCTTTTGACCAAGATACGTTTTGAAGATCCTCTGAGACTGCTTGAGAATCGACTAGAAACGCTAAGCCGTCCATCCAAGATTAACTACGAAGGATAGAGACGGTGTAAAAAGGAGAAGCGGACAATGAATGATCAATCCGAATCCATCATCTTAATATAGCAGTGCCGAAGAAAAGGTCAGAAAGGCTCCGAGGTCAATGCATTGTGAAGGAGTGCGACAAATAACATGGATGAGTACTTGATCGGTGTCATATGTGCGATTCTTGGAGGATCCATTTCAAGCGTTGGCGTAATCTGTCAGAAGAAAGTTGTTAATGAAATCCCAACCAGGTTCAAAGAACAACGGTTCTTTCGATCATTAGTGAAGAAACCATTATGGCTTCTTGGTTTGATTCTTGGCTCGTTTGCCCCCGCGGTATTTGTCATCCTTGCCCAGCTGTATGTCGGTCCAGCCCTCGTCCCAGGTCTAATGGCCGCAGGCCTGATTGTGCTGGCAATCGGTTCAGTAAAGATCAACAAAGAACACCTTGACCGATCCGACTACACAGGAATCACACTGATGATAGTCGCGATTTTCTTCCTAGGCTTGAGCAGGCTTTCAATCAGTATGGCAACATTTGACCTGAACGCTCAATGGGTTCTCCTGAATTCGATCTTGTTTGGAGTAGCCCTATTCATAGGTTGGGGCTTCTTTGCCGTCATCCAAAAAGGTAGCAAGAATTACCGAGCAGTCCTACTGATCTTCGCGGCTGGCTTCATGTTCGCACAACAGAATTTCTGGATTGCTCCATTGTCAGGAACCATTTTCGATGCCTTCCAGGGTACTGCCACAACAAATGAATTGACATTCTTCATTATGTCCAGTGTAATACTAAGTGCATCGGCCATAATCGCCGTTGCGACCCAGCAGACAGCCTACAAGTATGGTCAAGCAAGTACCCTTAACACTCTTCAGCAGTTTCCTACGCAAATGGCCCCGCCTTTCGTCTATCTACTGGTATTTCAGTCGACCCCTCCGTTTGATTATTCGTTGCCTCTGCTCCTCCTCGGAACAGCTTTGGTACTAATTAGTTCTTTCCTGTTGGCAAGACGCAAGGAAGAAATCAGCAAGATCAAATGAGCCTCATTTCCTCTTTTTTTCTGGGCAAAAGGTAATATGTAAGAAGAACAGTGACTCACCACTATTGATCCAAGAATAGCCGAAAGAAGTCGAAATTACGCTTGTAGTCTGCAATGAAGGGAGCCACTAGTATGGCGGATGATTATTGGCTCTGGGTCTTACTCGCAGTTGTCGGGGGAATAATTTCAAACACTGGTGTAATCCTTCAAAAGAAGGTAGTCAACGAGATTCCTCCAAAGGAAAGAGAAAGGAGATTCTTTCGGCAACTGATAAAGAGTCCAATGTGGATCCTCGGGATCATCCTTGGCATGTTTACTCCGGCCGTATTCGTCATTGGAGCTAATATGTTCGTTGGTCCGGCACTCGTCCCAGGACTGATGAATTCAGGGCTAATTGTGCTGGCAATCGGGTCAGTGAAGATAAACAAGGAACGACTTGGAAAGTATGACTATTCTGGAATCATAGTAATGATAGCAGCGATTTTCTTCTTGGGTATGAGCCAACTTGCCATCAAAATGGAGGATCTTGATTACACCGCTCCACAGCTCCTTGTTAACATAACCGCCTTCACCATACTTCTATTCGTACTGTGGGGATTCTTCTTTGCTTTTCAGAGACATAGCGGCAAGGGACGAGCCAATCTGCTCATCTTCGCTGCGGGTTTCATGTTTCTGCTGACGAACTTCTGGGTGGCGCCCTTGTCGGGAACAATTCTGAAGGTTTTCCAAGGTACGGCAAATTCATACGAATGGCTATACTTCATCGCATCCTGCATCCTTCTTCCTGGAGCGAACCTGATTGCTATTGCCAATCAACAGACTGCCTATAAGTATGGTCAGGCAAGTATTCTCAACACGCTACAACAGATTCCTACACAAGTCAGTCCGCCATTTGTCTACTTGCTTATCTTCGCAATGACGCCTCCATACAACTATTCAATACCGTTCCTTTTGCTCGGGATAGCCTTGGTGCTCACTAGTACCTACTTGCTGGCAGGACGCAAGGTAGCTATCAGCAAGATCGGAAGTAAGCCAACAGCCGGCAAGAAAAGGTGAATGATCGGTTTTTTTCCTTCCTTTCGGACACGACAATTTCCGCACGATCCGTCCCATTTGAAACATTGATCAGAAGCTAGTCGAGAAAAGGGAGAAGAGTTAAGTACGTGTAGAAAAACCATGTTTAGATATTGAGAAAAGGGAGGGAAATATCGCTTGGGTAAGGAACTTCTTATGATTCCTGGTCCGACACCAGTCCCGGAGAAAGTCCTTCGCGCAATGGCGAGGCAGATAGTGAGCCATGTTAGCGACGAATTCACCGAGGCTTTTGAAGACGCGCTCAAAATGACGGCGAAACTTTTCCAGACTAAAGGTCAGCCATTCATCCTCGCTGGTTCTGGCACTCTTGGCATGGAGACCGCACTCTGCAATGTTGTTGAGCCGGGCGAAAAGATCCTCTGCGTAAACAATGGTTTTTTCGGCGAACGCTTCGGAGAAATCGCGGAAGCCCACGGAATCGGAGCGGATTCCGTTGAATTTGAGTGGGGTCGCCATGCTGAACCATCCTTAATCAGGGAGAGGCTTGAGAAGGGCAAATACAAGGCGCTGACCATTGTTCACGTAGACACAGCCACTGGGATCGCGAACCCAATCAAGGAGATTGGGGAAGTAGTGAAGAACTTCGACACGCTCTACATAGTCGACACCGTTTGCTCGATGGGAGGAATGGAGGTTCAGGTCGACAACTGGAATATTGACGTGTGTTTGACTGCCTCCCAAAAAGCCATCGCAGCGCCACCAGGTCTGGCACTACTCACCTTCAGCCAGAATGCTCAGAAGGCTATTGAGAAGAGAAAGCTTCCGGTTGGAACCTATTACGGGGATTTCACCCGATGGAGATTTGTGATGCAGGACCCGAAGAGTAGAAGCTATTTTGCAACGCCATCTGTACCGCTAATCTTCGCGCTGAGAGAGGCGCTCCACCTTGTGCTTAAAGAAGGACTCGAAAAACGTTGGCGCCGCCACTTAGTGGCCGCAGAGGCGATGCGAATGGGAATCGAAGCTATGGGCTTACACATATACACCGAGGATAATTTCAGAGCAAACACACTTACAGTCTTCGATGTGCCAGAAGGAATCAATGATGGAGACTTACGCAACACCATGAAAAAGACATACAACGTCGTTTGTGCTGGGGGACTAGGTAAACTGAAGGGCAGAACACTTCGAATCGGACACATGGGCATCGTGACATCCGACGATATTCTCAGGACACTTGAATCAGTCGGGGATTCTCTAAACAAGCTTGGAAAGATGATAGAAACCAAGAATGTCGTCGCGCAAATCAAGAACAAACTCAAGTATCTTTGATCCCGAGACTAATAATGTCAAATCGGATTCATCCTGAGTCGGCGAGGAATACCGCTTCTGTGAAGCAACCTATCCATTGATTGAGAGATGGACAAGTGTCATGCCGCAGGCGAGGAAGTTGGACACTGTCAGGATGCCAAGTTGTACACTTCCAGTTTTGGCTGAAGCAGACGTCGTGGTGGTTGGGGGAGGAACAGCTGGTTTCCTATCTGCTGTGGCTGCTGCTAGAACGGGTGCCCGCGCGGTGCTCATCGAACGGCTGGGGTACCTTGGCGGATCGTTGACTGGTACATATTGTACTGGTCCCAGCTCTTTCGGTGACTCAGAGGGGCACCAGATCATCAAAGGTATTGGCTGGGAAGTCATGGAACGCATGGAAAAAGAGGGCGCCGCGATCTTAGACCGCAAGAACTGGCGAGTTCAGATCTTCCCAGAAACCATCAAGAGAGTGGCTCTGGAGATGGTCGCTCAGGCTGGCTTAGACCTGTATCTCTACAGCTGGGGGAGCGAACTCCTCATTAAGAACGGCGTGATCAAGGGCATCGTCGTGGAGACCAAGTCTGGCCGAAGGGTGGTCAAAGGAAAAGTGTTCGTAGATGCCACGGGAGACGCCGATATTGCCTTCGCGGCTCGTGCCCCAACGGAGAAACTGAAGCCCGACAAACTGTGGCAGACATCGGTCGACCTTACCGTGTGCAATGTGGACGCAGCCAAGGTAATCAAGTGGACAAAAGACAACCCCGATCGAACCGTGATCGAGGGCAACCCTGAAGACGGAAACAAAACCTCTGGCATCCAACCCATGTTTAGTGTTATCATACTTGGGGAAGAAACCCAAGGTCTCGACGAGAAAAGTGGCATCAAGCATGTGGGACCCATGCCCACAGTGAAACTACTGATCCACCGTAGCGTTAGCCGAGTTCAAGGATCAGTTGAAATTGATGGCACCGACGTACACGGTTTAACCTACGCTGAGATGGAATCCCGCCACCGAGCGATGGAGCACTTGGCTTACTTGAAGAAGAATGTGCCCGGCTTCGAAGATGCGTTCGTGATCGGAACTTCTCACCTAGGCGTACGGGAGACCAGACGCATAATCGGGGACTACGTGCTAACTGTTGACGATTTGCTTAACAACGCTCGCTTTCAGGATGTGGTAGCCTTGAATTGTCGCGCCTTGGACCGCCACATGAAAGATGGAGTATTTGAGATAACTTTCCTGAGAGGCAACCACGATATTCCGTTCAGGGCGCTCATCCCGAAAAAGGTCAAGAACCTCTTGGTGGCAGGTCGGTGTATTTCAAGCGACCACGAAGCCAACGCATCTCTACGGGGAGCAGCGACGTGCTTAGCCACAGGACACGCTGCGGGCTGCGCAGCAGCATTGGTCGCTAAAGGGAATGGTATCGTGCGCGATTTGGACATTCAAGCTCTCCAACGAATACTGAAGAAACAGCAGGCTATTCTAAGCGCTGACTAACTGGTGAATGTCGATCAGAGCAACACATTGATCTCATGAGAGTCAAGAAAAGAGAATTAATATCTGAGGAAGAAAGAGAAGCCCCCAAAGGATGACTAGTGAGAAGGAGGCTACTACGAAGATTGATTTACTCCTTCTTGTAATCCAATGCGCTTTCCGCACATCGTCTAAGAACTTGTAAGCATACAAGCCTAGTTTTTCCTCTATCTTGTGGATACGGTCATAGCTCGGTTGATTGTATTTACGGTTGCGCAGATACAAGGCGAACCAAACGAAGTAGCAAGTCAAGGATGCAAACATAAGAAGTATCTTACCGCTGACGGGATCAACCATATTCTTCTCACTTGTGACTGCATATGCGAAGATAAGGAAAGACAGTGGCACGAATATTGCCCCAAGATTCCAAACATGACGCATCCTTTCATCAACTTGTTGAGTTAGCACTTCGTAGTCTTTCATAAGTAGAGCTGTTTTCTTGTCGAGACCTTCATAGGCCTTTCCTTCTTTCTTTCTCTCTGTATTATTCTTTTTTTTCGTTGATTCTCGATCTCTCTGCAAACAAAACACCAACATGTTATTTGCTAATGTGAGAGAGCTACAGCGTGCTCCTTGATGTACCCAGCGATCTTATGTCCCACCATTGAAGTGTCGGATTTCCCACCCAGTTCTATTGGGAAGTTTTCTTTTATTTCCTTTACCAGTAGGTGTTCTATTGCTTTCTCGACCAGTACGGAGGCATTAATACACTTTTCATCGTTGTGGACTGTGCCAAGGAATTCAAGCATCAGTCCAGCGGCCCTGATTTGCCCGATTGGATCGGCTTTTCCTGTGCCTGCGATATCTGGGGCGCAGCCGTGTGTTGGTTCGAACAAACCCATTTTTGTTTCTAGGTTGATGTTCGTTCCAGCTGTCATCCCGAGTCCACCCGCCACTTCACCAGCTAGGTCACTAATTAGATCGGCGAGTAGGTTCTCTGAGGTGATTATATCGAAATCTTGCGGTCTTCTAACTAGGTAAGCGCAGACTGCGTCTGCGTAGTAGTGAGTGAACTTGATGTCTGGGTATTTGTGGGAGACGCTTTCAAATACTTCGTAGAACATTCCGTGGCTCTTCCTGAAGATGTTCTTCTTAGTTGCAAGGACGACTTCCCCCTTTCCAATTCCTTGCTTTAGCCTCTTCCTCGCGTATTCAAAGGAGAACTTGGCGATCCTTTCTGACCCTCTGACTGTGTAGACACCTGTAGCAGTCCAGACACCATCAACTACTTCATTTTCGATTGACTTGTACAGTCCTTCTGAGTTTTCTCTGATTACCGCAATGTTTATGTCAGGTCTCAATGCGGGGGGACATATCGATGGATATGATATCGCGGGTCTTATGTTGGCGTATAGGTCGAATTCTTGTCTGAAGCCCACGACGAAGTCTCGCACATTCTCTCCTACCGGTCCCTTGAGTGCAGCGTCGCTTCTCCTGAAGATTTCAATTGACTCCTTTGGAATTGCTGTTCCAGTTTCTTCCTTCACCTTGTCTCCACATGGTGCCAAGTGGTATCTCAACTTAAATCCAGCAACATCCTGGATGGCCTGCAGGACCTCTTTTGCCGCAGAGACTATTTCTGGTCCTATGCCATCCCCAGGGATTTCACAGATCTCGTACGTTTTCTTGGGAATCTTTATCATCTCCATTATATTCTGCGGCTCATCGTATAGAAAACGGGGTTGATGTAAGCGCCGAGGACTTTTGAGTAGAATTTGATAGTGTCCCCCGTTACCCACATGATTGTGCATGTGTCGATTCTCGCTTGCTTCATGTCCCAGAGGCACCAGTGCAGGAGTTCTCCGCCGATTCCTCTTCCGCGCAACGATTTCTGAACGCCCGTCGGACCAAAGCATCCCGGGAAAAATGTGCCGTGTGACGCAAAGCCTACGATAGTTCCAGATTTGTCTTTTGCGATGAAGGTTGTCGGTGGGTTATTCTCATATGTTATCGGCACTTCTCTGGACCAGAAGCCAAGTCGGAAATTCTTCTTCACGAATTGCACAGTAGCTTTGAAGTCCCTTGGTTTGACGCGCTCGAATCTGAATCCATTCTTCTCGGATTCTGGTTTCTGGGTCATTGCGCCTAAGGGGCATGTGAGGTTGTAGCGCATGCCGCGAGTTTCGAATCCGTGTTTCTTGAGGAAAAAGATCAAGGAAGTATGACGTAAGTCGACGCCAGGTTCCCAATACCTAGGGGCACTATCCCCGTAGCGTATATCATCGTACCAATGGAGTTTGCGCCTCGCTCTATGCATGATTTCCTCAAGCATCCTCGATCCAATGCCTTGCCTCTGATATGGTTTGTCGACTACGCATGCTTTCAGATAGCAGTTCTTTCTTACCCAGCCTTTCTTGACCACGGCGATGAAGGCGGCGATCGGTTTGTTGGTATCAGGGTGCGGCAAAACCAAGGTCAGGTTGGGGTCGTATGCTTCATCACCTAAGGTTCCTCGTCTGAAGAATTCCAGTGGAATCGAGTAGAATGGTTCATTCCGCTTGAGCAGCTCATACACTGCCTTCAAGTTTTCTTTGGTTAGTGGCCGAAAAGCGATTTGACTAAACTTGTCCGCTCCTACGCCTGACCTATCGTCAGGCAAGACACTCTTTGGAGATCGTTTCTTACTCATGAGAACGCCTCTAATCTGGTCTCATTCAGATTACACTGGCATTCCTAATTGCTTATCTTAGACCCATTATGCTTTTGAGAATAAATGGAGCTATTCGTCTTGCAATGCTTGCTTTCCTTTTTCCTGCCACAAAGTAGAGAGCGCGCGCGAGGGATTTACGAGTAGTTGGCGCAGCGTTTGGAATCCGTTGAAAAGACCGTGCAAGGTAATTGCTTTTATTATCACAGCATCTGGGACAATTCATAGTGTGTAGCTTTCCTCCTTCTGGAACGGACGCAGTTCTACTTTCGGCCCTACCTTCGCCGGAGCTTTTTCTGCAGTTGCCGCAACCCAGGTCACCTTGATGTTGAAATCTTCTTTCAATTCCGTCGCAAACTGCTTTAGCAACTCATTTGACTCGTCGACGTTAACGACTGATACCTTGATCGTACTCGGAAAGAAGGCAAAATCCTCCGTGCGTGTGATTTGATTCGGCTGCGGAAGTAGGTGGATCTGAACGCGATCCCTCACGTTCCCTAGGACTTGTTTACATGACGCGCAGTGAAAATACAGTTGAATGTACATTGAAATTGAGCATCACCTTTGCCGGTAAAGCTGGATCAGATCAAAGATCAAGATACTTCAATTGAAATTATGCTACTATGTTTAAATAGTAATCTCTTTATGTTGCTACTCAGCAGAACTCTAGTCAAGAATGGGAAACGAGAAGAGAAAAGGGGAATGCGAGTCCATGGCTAAGACTAAAGTTGTCGTAAAAGATGTTCCTGTTGATCCTGATGATCACTTCGCCTTCAAGAGATCTCTGACCCAAGCGGTTCGAGAGATCTTTGAGGAGTTTGGCGGAGGCGCCAAGATGCTGAAAGCCAGTCGAGATGTTTACCTTAAGCCGAACGCGATTGATGCGAAGAAATACTGCTACACACGCCCGGAAGTCTTGGAGTCAGTTATTCGGTATTTCTTCGAGGCGGGTGCAAACAATGTCTACGTCGTGGAGAATTCAACTCAAGGGAACTACACTCGTCTAGTCTTTGAAGCAAACGGATACGCAGACATTTGTAAGCAGACGGGTGCCAAGCCAATCTTTCTGGATGAAGAACGAACTGAGCGTTTTGAGTTCAGAGGGAAACCACCTGCAACGCTGAGCCCCTCTGGCGGATATGATCTCACCACTTTCGAGATGTCAAGCACGGTAGTCAGAGAGTTGGTCAAGCGAAGAGATGAGAATCTCTATGTTAGCATTCCCAAGTTGAAAACCCATTCAATGGCTGGAGTGACTCTGGGGATAAAGAACCAGTGGGCGTTTCCTCGCCACCAGGATCGTAAGTTTGACCACAACTATAATCTGCACTCTAAGCTGGTTGACGTGTTGGGGTATGTCCAACCTGATTTCACGTTGATCGAGGGAATCGAAGGAACTGTGCACGGCCATTATCCACCTACAGCACTTGCGAACAAGTGTGTCAAGCCTTTCCGAATACTAATCGGCGGTACTGATGTTATCGCAACCGACTTAGTTGGTGCACGTGTTTTTGGTTTGACAACCGAAGATGTGCCTCACTTGAAGATCGCTATTGAGCGCCGGATGGGCGTTGGAGTCAGAGGAATTGAGGACATCGACATCGTTGGAGATCTATCTAGATTCAAGGAGAAGTATCCCACGGACTTGTATCCTGAGTTTCCCCCTGACGTGAACATAGTCCAAGGGAAGAAGCTAGTTTGTCGAGAGGGCTGCAAGAATAACCCCCTCACTTTCGTTCAAGTTCTTTACTTAGATTACGATGGCAAAGGCGGCTTCCAGATGGTCATTGGAAAAGGACACGACCAGAAGGTCATTGACCAGTTGAAGGGACCGGTTCTTGTAGTGGGGCACTGCGCAATCGAGGAAGTAGGAGAACGATTGCAGCAGAGGCTTGGCAAAAACAACGTATACTTCAGTGATGGATGCAACAACTTGTCGCAGAGTGCAGGTGCGTTGTTGTATCTGATGAAAGTGAGTCCACAGAAACTAGTTCCACTTAGCACGGATAGAGCGACAGCAACAGTACTTGAGGCAATAAAGCACGGCTCCCATGCCAGCGCGCCAAATCTATCCACATCCCTTCCGAAAAAGTGAGAAGAGCCAAGCTTCCACAGCGCACTAGACAAGAACGGAATTTAAAGAAGCCATATTTTTCCTTGTGCGCTCCAAACGAAGATCCTTGTATATATGCGCCTAAAGCTTCTGCGCAACTTCTCGAATCTTGATCAAGGCTTCTTTCACATTCTCCTTAATACCGTAGCGGATTGTCAGTTGACCCCCTTTTGAAAGCGAAGGAACTTCCTCAACTATCCCTCCAGCTGAAAGAACCCTTAGGTGCTTTTCAATTGTTGATCTGTGTCGCTTCAACTCCTTTGAGATGTCACCTGGATTAGAGACGTCATGTTGTATGCATTCCAAGATTTGGAGTCTTGACTTGGAAGCCAGTGACCTCAGTATCTTTTCAGTTTTCGCGTAGTCACTCATACTCAGCAGCTCCCTAGACTTGGCAGGACTCTCGGCTCGGTGGCACAAGAATTTGCCATTTGGTGGCTAATTTCGTCAACTGGTAATTGAATTTGCCACAATGGTCGGAAAGACTTATTTCGGTCAGTGACATGCGTAGATGAATGCTTATTCCGTCATCTTTCACTTCACGTTAAGATGCACCGCAATAGAATAGGTTTTCGGCTCTTAGCGAGGTCTAGGATATGGTTTCAAAGGTTGCAATACTTAGGTTAAATGGAGATGGAAGAGCAGCTCTTAGGGAAGGGCTGAGGCTCATCGGAAACATAGGAGACCTGAATACCAAAGGTAGATCTGTTGTCATCAAGCCAGGGATCTACGATCACAAGAAAAGAAATCATCCAGAAGTGAGTGTGGTTAGCGCCCTAATCGATAGCTTTAGTCTCGCTCCCCAGGTCTATCTTGTTGAGTCAGAAAATTATAAAGGGAAGGCTTTGGAACGACTTCAAATCTATAAGGAGACGTTCACCAAGCGAGTTGTCCCAGTTGATCTCTCTAATGACTCTAACACAGATGAAGCGGGGATTGCCAATGAAAAGATGAGTTTATCTCATGTACTCTTTAAGCCCAATGTTTTCGTAAGCGTCCATGCGCTGCGCGTTTATGAGAAGGGGACTATCCTGAAGAACCTCTTAGGCTTGATTCCTGAGAGAAAGAAGGTTAGGTTCCACAAGAAGCTGGGTGAGGTTCTACTTGATGTCTATGAGGCGATTGGTGGTATAGATCTTGCCGTCCTAGATGGTACCTACACTTATCCACGACCAGCCTTAGATAAGAGAGTGAAGACTAATGTTCTATTGGTCGGCAAGGACGCCATTGCCGTCGAAGCGATCGGAGCTACTCTCGTTGGTATGGATCCCGAGAAGATACTAGTGATAAGGGAGGCTATGCGGAGAGGACTGGGTGAGGGAGATCTCCAGAGAATTGAGGTTTTGGGAGAGCCTGTCGAAACCGCCAAGAAAGAAGTCAGCCTGAAACTGAAAGCCTTTAAGCACTAGAAGAAAAAGAAGACAAGATGAAACGCAGGAAACAGCGAATATTTAACCTCAGATCAAAGGGGCGCCGGATTCAATTCGGTTTGGTCGGGTTTGTCCCTTGTTTGATCTTTTTCGTGGGTTCTGTTGGTCATCGCTTAGAGGTCTCATCTTTTTGACGGTGGATGGGTGGTTTTCTCCCTAATGGTAGGGAGGTTTTCTCTGTGAGGGTAGTAGTTTGGTTCTTAGGTCGATTGGTCGATGAGCCTTCTTGACATGGCCGCCCATTTCCTTCTTGCTCATAAAATACATACCACATGCGTCGCACCTGAATTCCTTGACGGGCAATCATTTTCTCCTCCTCGGATAAGATAGTATGACGTGTTTTATACGCCTTCTTACGCTTCGGAGAAGCGCCTTACGCTACCGGTCATTTCAGGAGGACCGATGACTATGACTAAAGTCACTCTTGGTTCTCCGATCGACGCCCCACTTAATTCGCAAGTTGACTATGGGACTTGGTATTCATCGCCTTCCTCCAGCAATAGGACCTTTATCTTTGAGTTCGCTTCCACCAAGTCTCTGAATACTTTGGGGTCTGTGTCCCAGCGGTGCATTGGTATTACGGCCTTGGGTTTGATTGCTATTGCAGCTTCTGCGGCTTCAGGGTTGTCCATTGTGTATGTTCCTCCGCTTGGGAGCAACGCCACATCAACGGGTCCGATTTTTGCCATCTCGGGAATGAAGTCAGTGTCTCCGGCATGGTAAATGGTCTTACCTTCAAGTGTTATCAAGTAGCCTACCCCATACCCTTCAGGATGGAAAGGAATGCCAGGAGATCTGAATCGCTTATAGTTGTAAGCCGGGACAGCTTTGACCCTAAGCTTTTCGATCTTCAATTCTTCTCCAAGTTTCAGTGTCTTGATGCTTCCACCGATTTTTGGTACGCAGTCCATTGGTGCAATTATTGTCGTATCCTTCTTACGGACCTTCTTAATCGTTGAAGGATCAAAGTGGTCAGGGTGCGAGTGTGTTAGGAGTATTAGGTCTGCCTTTTCGGAGACCTCGCTTCCCTCCTGCAAGTCAGTGTAGATGATTTTTCCTTCACCTTTGATCTGGAAGCCTGAGTGACTCAACCATTTTATTGAGACAACCATGTTACCCGTCTCTCCAACCAACAGTTTGCTAATACTTGATCAACATGTATCATTAATCTTGCGCATCTGTAGTTAGATCTTATAAGTTATTTAGATCCATGATGAAAAATGTCCCAATTATAAGTCTAGGAGAGAAAGCGCTGACACTGGCTTCAAAAAAGGCGGGGAAGAAACAAAGATGAGACGTGGTTTACTAAGCTCTAGAAGCGCTTACGCCGGCATCATTCTTCTCGGGATTGTAAGTTTGATGGGCGATGTCGTCTACGAAGGCGCCCGCGGGCTGGTACCTGACTATCTCAACTTCTTGGGTGTTTCCGCCCTTATTGTGGGGATCGTTGGTGGACTAGGGGAGTTCCTGGGTTATGCTGTAAGGCTGATTACCGGCACCGCAGCTGATGCTACGCGAGCATATTGGTCCTTTATGTTCGTAGGCTATGGTCTAATTGTCTCAATCCCACTTCTAGGAGTGGCAGCCACCTGGGAGATCGCGGTAATTCTGGTTTTGGTCGAGAGAATTGGAAAAGCCTTCAGGGCTCCCTCAAGAGACACGGTCTTGTCTATTGTAAGCAAGCATGTCGGGGCAGGCAAAGCGTTTGGGATCCACGAGTTTTTGGA
>JAUQYT010000062.1 GCA_030587605.1 Candidatus Njordarchaeum guaymasense | reverse complement strand
TGATGAGCAAGCATGGACAGAGATTAGACGCAAGATTGACTATACTTACACCAACATCGATAAGATGCTTCGAACGTTGAACGACGAATCCCATTTTCTCACGAAGATACGAAGAGAACTTGAAAAGGGTAAGATATTACTGTTCAAACCAAACCTTGTAGTCCCCACAAACATAGACCCAAACACACATGGACCAGGCCCAGGACACACTGCCTGCACCGAGTGGCCCTTCATAGCCGCACTTATGAGGTGGTTCCATGAAAATCTTCCCATAAGCTACTCGCGGATGGCCCTCGGTGAAGCAGCAAGCGCTTCCACATTTACCGCGGCCATGTACAATCAAGCCCAGCATCCTGGAAGGAAGATAACAACCGAAGCCTTGTTTGAGGGACGATCCGCCGACTTCTACGGAGGGTGGGGTTTCTACTTTGTGAGAAGATACCTAAGGGACACAACAAATAATCCTGATGACGACCCCATGCTTGGATACGAGGAGAGCATATCCGGAAAATACTTGCCGCCTGGAAAAGCAGGCCAGAGAATGATGGTTTACGATCTTAACAAACTCAACGATGTCAAGGGTAAGGCTCGAACGGTACCGGTGAAAGACGGCGTGAACTACCGTGAGATAACTCTACCGAAGGTGCTGGTAGGTGGTGAGCCAGAGAACCCGAAGGATCTCAAGGACTACCCGGGGGCGGTTCTAGTGAACGTGCCACGGCTGAAACTCCATGCAATAGATCTTCTAACCAACGCCATCAAAAATCTAGGGATCGGGCTATACCCAATGGAGATCGGGGAAACAGATGAGCCTCGAGACACTCACTGGAAGTATAGCTTCCCATACATGGAAATTCCCGGAATGAAGACAGAGATCCCCCACTCAGTCTGGGTTCCAGATTTCGACGAGAAGACGGGACTCCCAACCAAAGGAAAAAACGGGCACTACGTATTGAGGAAAACTGGGGGGATAAAAGCTACCCAGGTAGACGTCATCAAGGCTACTATTGATCAGGGAGTCTATATACTGCACGTAATCGACGCCATCCAGACGGTGAACATCAACCACACTGGAGATCCGAGCGCCAAAGAGGTCCCAGAGGGGCTAGTCCTCGCCTCTGAGAATCCAGTAGCGGTGGACCTGCTCTGTGCCAGATATGTCTTCAAGAACGTGCCACGCAAGGAAGCCAAGAAGGCGAACCTCGAATCAGACTTCCTTCAGAGGGTTCCATCGCCAAGGATCGAGGGAGGGTGCATAGTAAGCGGTGAGGAATACGACTCCCCTCTACTTAGGTATAGCCTATACAGTTACGCTGAGAAGCGCGGCTTGGGTTCACAGCTATACCATGTAGTAGGCTGGGACGATACGGAGAAACTCCCCCTAACCTCTGTCGATGGGCACATAGGATCAATCAGAGACAACAATTATAGAGAACTAATCACAAAGGAGTTTTACTATAATTCAATTAACCTTCTCTGGGGGCTTCAGAGGACCGCCTTCGACTACCTGCGTTCGAACGACAAGTTGACCAAAACCAATTATCTACGGAAGATCCTGGATGCGTATGACGAGAACGGTGACGGAAGACTTGACTACGACGAAATGGGAAGGGACGCCTTCTGGCACACCTATCTGAGACTGGCAGCATATTGCTATAACTTCATAGTAGCCAGCGGGCTCGGAAACCTCAAAAGCGGCTTCCTCATGAACGCCCTCTGGCGCTACGCAGATCCGTCATGGAACTCAGAGGGACACGACTTCATGAAGAACTTCAAGATTGCCAGTGACTTCTCACTAGCGTACGCACTTTCAAAGTCACCTAAGAAGAACGCCGACACCATTCACCCGAGGATAAGATGGGGAAATGGAGATTGGCCAAGTATGGACTTTGTGGGGATGCTCTCCACGATGACGAGAATATATGGTCAAAGCTACCCTAACCGAGTCAGCTTGCACTCCCTCTACGGCTACGCATTCCAGTACGCCGACAAGAAACAGGCGAACGGACACTACACAGGGAGTACTGGCCCGAACTCTGACGGTGAGTCACTGAACAATTACCTGAAGGACGCTGAAAGTGGGATCCAGACATTGAGATTCAAAGTCTACGTCCCAAAGGGATTCGGCAAGATGGGTAACATCAGACTGCCACACCTAGAAGAGACCAATGACCCGAGTAAGATATTCACAGCCGATTTCCCTGACGAAAAATGGAAGATATAACTCCCTACACACTTACGGCTGCTAACTAGCACGTACACAATGCGCGGCATTCCTCCATTTCACATATAATACATAGTTTAGTTTACACACGTTTCTCAATAGAAAATCAAGAAAATCTCATGGTAGCCCGGTAGAGATTCGAACTCTCGCATGCATAAATAGAGCATTTGGTTCACTTTAGCTCGTCTTGATAAAAATCAGTCACAGCAGATTGGGCCCTACATAATCGGATTCTAATTCTCCAATTCCAGCAGTTTGTCACGACAGCAATGACGCATATGTCACAGTTTTTTCACGAAAAGAACCTGAAGAAGGCTTTAGAAGGATGAAGTGCGGGGGGTGGGGTTTGAACCCACGAAATTTGGAAGCCGGAGATTTTGAGTAAATCTGGCCAAAAATGTGCTCAAGCCCTTTTGAGAATGGGAACTGGCAAACCCATGGTTGGGCCTCTTAGATGCCATGTTTGGGACATAACATGCCAGCGAAAATTCTCGAGCTCTCGTCTTCATAGCGAAAATGCGAGTAAAACGTATTAATTTTAGCGATATTTAAGTTGCTTTTAACTCGCAAATTGATAGTATCTGGGAAAAGTTTGAACCGAGAGTTTGAAGCTACCCCAGCAAATCTAGACATTAAGCAAATAATATGCTCCTCAGTTAGATGATGAAAGAGGAAAAGCAATTTTATTGAACATTTTTAGCAGAAAACCTTTCTGAAAGTTGCTCCAACCTTGCCTGAAAATGTGGGGTCATATAGTTTAGAGCCCACGTTTGAACCCACGCAGAGAACTAGCTAAACCTCTGCGATCTTAGGACGACACTATTACAAGTCCATCATTCGCAACATCCATATAGGTCTTCAAGGTTTAATCGCTGAAACATTGATGCTCAATATTGCCTCCAAAGTCTCTTTCATCCTTCGCTTTGCCTTTTCGTCTAATTCTGACACTTTCTTAGTTTCTGTAACATTCGTCTTTGGATTAAAGGTTAGGACTTCCGCATCAGGATCGTCTTCAACATCCTCGGCGCAGTATCCCTTTTCCCCGGTTGTTGTAACGTTTTCAAATCCGACTGCCTCTATTGTTTGTATGTACTTGTCTTTCATCATTGCGCCAGTAACGCAGCTTGTTGAACTCATTGCTTTTTTCACTTCGTCAGGGAGCTCTTTCAACAGTACGAGGTCTGATATCATCAGTCTTCCTCCAGACTTGAGCACTCGGAACGCTTCTTGGAAGACTTTTTTCTTGTTTGGCGCCAA
>JAUQYT010000054.1 GCA_030587605.1 Candidatus Njordarchaeum guaymasense | reverse complement strand
GAACGATACGACAGAGGTACGGACTGGGTAGGCATATTCTGTTGTCATCCAACACGAGTAGGAACTCTTGAGTTTTGGGATGATGTAAACTTTACAGGCGGTAGAAATCCAGCCAGATCAGATTGGAAGAAACCCAAACTAAGATCTGAACAAGAGATAGAGGTCGCCAAGAAGAATTTTAGACGCCTCGTCAAGTTTCTAGTTTCGAATAATCTAATCGAGCTGAAAACAATCGGAGAATTAGTGCCACTCTACTCATCCCAAAAGGCAATCATGACATATGAAAAAATATGTGAAATCTCCGAGAAGATCTCGCATCAGAAACAGATTGTTCTAGACAACGAGTATTCTCTGTTTGAAATAATATTGGGAATGGCCGACTTCCTCCTTGAACGTTGGCGATCCCACGGGTTCAAGGGAACTGTCAAAGTAAGGAAAGGCCTTGGACCCATGGATGAGCCTGCAACATATCAAGACGAGTTTACCACCGACTACAGCTTCATCTTCAAAGCATGCAAAGACTTGGACTCATTTGTGAGAAGGAGAGGGTTCCTACCTTCGAGCATAACGATCGCCAGCAAAAAAGTAGGCATAGGATCACTATACCACGTTCTAGCCGACGCGATCACCATGCTCACTAGACAGAACGTCAAACCGGCGCACGTGTTTAGGAAAAGAATAACCCTCGATCGGAGGCAAGCTGATCCCTATCCTTCTATCCCAAAGAATCTTTGCGAGGAAATGACTAAAGATATTAGGTCATGGACTATCCATAGGCAAGATCTGAACGCTGAGAACATAATAAAGTACTTTAGACTTCAATCATGGACTCTCAAACCTGCGATGCTTGTCAAACGATGAACCATACCTAAGAAAGTTGGCGTGAAAGTCTGTCAAAACCTATCCGATAACGTACAGCTCATCGTCAAGGTCTGACAGACGCCTGAATCCGTTTTGCGTAATAATTATGTAATGGTTGTATAATGGCGAAACTGTCCTCTTAAGCGTAGACGCGTTTGTCTTTTCCGAAGGTGACCACCCATATCTAGAATCATGCCTTCTTGAAGTGGCAAACCCCTTGTGGCCATTAGCGTTTGACGTTTGGATGAAGATGGGTGATCCGAATAGGGTTGAGATACGACTAACCTTGAAGGGAGAGATGGCGAGGAGGTTTAACGACCTGAAGCCCAAATGGGGATTCGAGTCGAACACGGGCCTTTTGAGGATGATAATAACCAAGGCTTATGAGAAGTTGAAGTATCTCAGCCGGTCGAGACAATTATCGTAGGCAGCAGTATCTCACTTGTTCCTAGGATTTCTCTCTTCGCCTTGATCGACCCTCCTCTCACGGTTGCACCGCTAGAGTCTCATCGGTCAAAAGTGGAGATTTGCTTGGATACCAAACCACGAATGGAAAGAGTCTAATCTACTTGACAATCAAGTATATCAGAGGTGTGAAGATCTTACCGTGACTTCTAGGAGGAAAACGACTTGTTTATGGATCTTTCGCGAGCACAGGCAATCTTGAGGAAGAAAGATATTGATGTCATACTTTCCAACAGGCCAGAAAACATAACCTATGTTAGTGGAGTGGCTGACAATCTTGAATTTCGCATCAATAGAGAGGAACGAACCTATGCACTTGTGTTTCGTTCTGAGCCGCCCGCTCTGGTAGCTCAATGGTTTGAAGTGCCATATTTACGTATGAGATCAAAGATTGAAACCATTGTCTCGGATAAGGTCTGGAAGAAGGCTCCATCTCCTGAAGTCCCTGAAGGCCTCTTACAAGGTGACGTTGAGACCACGATTGCGGAAGTTGTTCGTGAACGTCACCTTTCAAATGGTCGCATAGGCGTTGACGAAAGAGCGATACCGCTTCTGGCGTTTCAACGACTTCAAAACCAACTGCCTAAGGCCACGTTCGTTCCCGCTGCCTCAATCTTTGAAGAGTTGCGCACTGTCAAAACAAGCGTTGAAGTCTCACTAATAGAAAAAGCAATTCAGATTGTGGAGAAGGGCTATCAAACTCTTCAGGAGCATCTGCAGGAAGACGTCACGGAAAGAGAGCTCACGTTAAAGGTGCGAGATGCCATTCTGGGTGCGGGGGCCGACGAGATCGTCTTCAACTTTGTAACCTCCGGTTCACGGGCGGGGATCGATCACGTTACTGGCGCCGACATTCGTATCAAGACTGGTGAGATCATCAAGTGTGACATAGGTGCTCGCTATGGCGGTTACTGCTCGGATATTGGTCGAAGTTTCGCGTGCGGGAATGCTAGTCAAGACCAGAAGCGAATCTATCAACGCATCCTAGAGACTGAGCAAGAAGTCTTGGCTGCGGCGAAACCCGGAATGACAGGCTCGGACCTGTTTAGAATCTACTTGAAAGGGATGCGGGAGGGCTACGGTGATCTACCTTGGAATATGATAGGCCACGGCATCGGATTGGAATTGCATGAAGCCCCCAGTATCAGTCCCCAAAATCGCACTCCCCTCCAACCGGGAATGGTGATTTGCGTGGAGATTGGATATCTTGAGCCGGGTCAGCAGGGATATCACTTGGAAGACATGATTCTCATTACAGAGGACGGACATCGACCGATGACATCATTTCCAAGAGAGTACCTTCTGTAGATTAGAGGCTAGGTCAAGAGATCTTCGTTCACGATAACTCAGTGATTTGAGTCCACCAGATGCAAGCAGGCGATAGTTCTGAAAACAACCTCGCTCTATGGACCTGACATCCCGAGACACAGAGTCATGTTCTCTTGGAGAGAGCGATTGTCGGACGGAGCGAGAGCTGGGGCTTCACATATCGCTAATCCGATCCATGACGAAGGAGGAATTGTGGAGCCTCTCAGAGAATGGGCCGGTTGTCTATCGGGTGCTATGTCGGGTTGAATATCCACCAGGTGCCAAGCATCGCGAACGACAACCGTGAAGATCTACGACGAAACATGGTATTGGCACTTCAACGATTCGTATGCACTGAGCCCATTTCCCGCTCTCGGAGTGCTGAGGCAAGTATGGCGTTGAAGATTAGTGTGCGAAACCTTTCACTCTCTCAAGACAGGCCCTCGCTCCAATAGTTAGGAACGTATCATCATCGTTCAATGCACAGAATAGGAAACCTTGAGAGATTGCATCGCTAATGTTCTGCTCGTTGCAGTGCATCCCAGGCGTCACTCCATGCTTCCTGCACTTCTCCAATACCTTGTCTAGAGCTGCTTTGAATTTCGGATGTTCTTTCTGCAGGAATACACCTAAGTTGAGGGATAGATCATCGGGTCCGATGTAAGCAGCATCTACGCCTTTGACCGATAGTATTTCATCAAGATTATCTAGAGCTTTTTGAGTCTCTATCATCACGACCACGAGAACCTCGTCGTTTGCCTTGCTCACATAGTCTGCATACTCGGAATAGTATTTCGAGGCGCGTCTCGGTCCGCATCCTCTGATCCCCTCGGGTGGATACTTGCAGGCTTGTACAGCTCTCAACGCTTCTTCTCCTGTGTTTACCCATGGAACCACCACTCCGTATGCTCCCATATCTAGCGCCCACTTGAAGTAGACAGGTTCGTTGATAGGTACCCGAACTAGAGGTATACAGTTAGACGTGGAACTCATGGACTGCATCATTCTCTGAACGTTTGGCATTGTGAAGAGGCCGTGTTCAACGTCGAAGACGAGCCAGTCGAATCCTAGAGCCGCTAGTTGTTCGGATACGTCTGGGTTGCCCATCGCAATCCACGTGCCTACCGAGGGCTTCCCAGCTTTCAATTTCTCCTTGACAAAATTTCTCATTTCTAGCACACAAGCTTCTCCTGTTGGCAACGCTCAATTTAAGAGCTTTTTCGTTTATGACGCGCCGCGCACGAAGACATTTGTACGTGCTGGTCAGAAACTGGCTGGAACAAATACGGCATAGATCTTCAGCGGCTTGGTTACGTTCCGAATGCCATGTTTGACCCCTCTAGGCGCGTACATGAATGCCCCTGATTCTATCTTTTTTTCTCCTATGCCCTCGACGTACAAGACGGCCTCTCCATCAAGATAATATTCCAGCTGACTCGTGTCTTCATGAGAGTGGACTGGAATCTCCTTACCAACTTCCAAAGTCCCAACCTTGACACTTGCCTCCGACGATTGTTCCTTTGAAAGAAAGATCCTAGCGGGAAATGGACCTTCTTTGCTCAGTTCTAGCTGTTCCTCGAACAGAATCATCCCTGACATTTCCTTTCACTTTTGTGAAGTTGATCTAAGTGGCTATAAGCCTTCTCATGTCACCTAAGCTAACCTGGACATCGAACCCTTGCACATGACTGTGGGGAGACAGTAGCCGTCAGGGCTTGATACCAACGGCTTGCGTTAACAGACCTGATTCAAACGTTGCGATCGTGTCAATTGTACTAACACTCTTTCTTCCCGTCCAGAAACGTTTTATGCGGGGTCAAAACACATACGAACAGCTCGGATCGACTGCTGGGAGGTCGAGGGTTTGGCTCGGATCTCTGTTAAAGACTTAACAAAGAAGTTTGGAAGTGTAGTCGCGGTCAACGATGTTACGA
>JAUQYT010000001.1 GCA_030587605.1 Candidatus Njordarchaeum guaymasense | reverse complement strand
TGTAGTCGGGCTGTAGGAAGTCTCCAATGATGACGTCAACAGCTGTCAAGACACTTGGATCGTATTTTAATTTGAACTCGAAGCCGAAGAGGTCGGTGACGTCTGCAACATATATGTCAACAGCGAACATGTCGCCAGTGAAGTATTCGTTAATGCTCTCAGTAGTTCCGTTTGGAAATAGCACAGAAAGGTCAGTGGGGCTAGCGTACACGGGACTCAGACTTGCCATAGTCGTGATGCTAAGCATTAGAATGAGAAGCAACGGGAGAGAGTTACTCAGTTTTTTCATTTTGATTCGCCTCCTATAGGGATCCTCCTACTTTTCCCCAGTTTTTGACGATTAGACCACCGTCTGCGAGCTTTACTTGGCCGCTGTCGTCGATGTCGGATCGTCCTCTGTTCCAGTTGGGATCAGTGGGTGTAGCCCAGAAATCTAGGATATAGGGAACGGCGTCGCCAACGTTTACGGGTCCGTCGATATTTATGTCGCCTGCCATCGGCAGAATGACGGGTGGTGGCGGTTCAATTGCAGCTGCTGCATCATTTACTGCGGTCGTTGGATCTTCGCCCAGTAGTGTTACTTTCTCGAACATGAGTCCCATTTGATACTGAGCTTCTTCGCTTTTCAAAAAGGGCTTATCTGCTCTTCCGTATGGTGGTGAACCGAACTTGATGAATTCTGAGAACCAAAAGTCACTGGCCAAGAGTACTCCCGGTTCAACTTCTCCGTTTGTTAGATCAGTAGTTCTGCTGGGCACAATAGAATCGTAGATGAGGAAATCACCCATCATTGACACTTGATCTCCAATAGGTCTGCCAAGAGCAGCAATGTATCCAGCTGGTTTAGGCTCGTTTAACCATCTTAAGAAGTTCCATGCTTCTGTGGCTCTACCTTCGTCTTCGGCTCTTTGAGTAACCGTGTTCAACCAATTGTAGGTAACCGACTTGGAGGTTGTTCCAGATGGCCCAATTGGTATTGGTGAAATCCCCAAGTGACCGAAATTATCTCCCATGGCGCCTCGTACGTAGGTCATCCATGTTGGTAGTATCATCATGCCTATTGTCTCTTGTTGCCAAGCAGAATACCAGTAGTCGGGAATGTTCAATGGATCGTACACGGGCTGAATCCCTGGCGCAGGATCTGTGTCTTCTACAAAACCAAGATTATGATAGAGTTGCATAACTTGGTATCCATTCGTACTATCAAAGAGCGCCTCTGGGACAGTAAGGTCTACGTACTCTCCGCCATTTGACCAGAGGAGAGACATAAATTGGTAGCGCTGTTCTTCAGGCATGCCTTCTATGAAGGGAACAAATCCCGTTTGGGTTGCCACATAGGGGGACACAGTTGTATTCCATTTTGTAAGCAGTTTGGCAGAGTTAGTGAGTTCTGTGTAACTCAAGGGGGTGTCTGCCTCAAGTTTGTTAAGCACATTTTGCAGAGTTGTCTTATCAGGATCGCTAAGCTCTCCTATTCTGGCATTGATCAGCGCCCTGTTGTAGACCAACGCCCAGCTGTTGAACTCGCTTGGATAACCCCACACGATACTCTTGTATGTCGACCCACTCGTCGTTGATGGTGTCCAATACGCCCTTACGTTCGCTTGATCAACTGAGGGTGGTACAGATATTATGTGAGTTTGCCAGTTAGCGAATGTGGGTAACCACATTGCGTGTTGGTGTATTATGTCTGGATCTTCACCTGCAGCATGCCTGAGCATGATCGTTTCATAAAGAGCCTCGAATTCCACAGCATCTCTCCTTACTTCAACGCCTGTCTCGGCCTTGTACGCTGCAAGGACGGCATCCCAGTATGCTACTTCCTCAGGCTCAGTCCAATGCGTCAACCAAACCAAGGTGGTTGGAGAAGCAATTGCAGTCAACGGAAAATGCGATAGTGCACACATTGAAAGCAATGCAATTGTCAACATAGATACCGTAGTCTTCCGTAATTCCATCTTTCTTATTCTCCTATCTCCTTTCGCCGAAACGAAGATCTCGTTTCGTCACTTATACCTAGAATGCGCGGATATTTATCCCTTTTCACATGCGAAGCTTTATAGGAAAAAGAATGCTAACACGTAAAAAGCTAAGAATTGGTGAGGATTAGCGGAGAAGAGCGAATCTTGTGAAAAGAGCGTATATCCCTTACATCTTTCTGATCCCATTCTTCATAAATCTGGCAGTATTCTCGCTTTTCACGCTTGGTTTCGGTCTTTATATGAGCTTTACTAATTGGAACCCATGGACCCCCATAGGCGCGGCCCGCTTTGTTGGCTTAGCAAACTACTCAAGAGCATTGACAGACGATCCTGTCTTCTTATTGGCCATAAAGAACGCCTTCATATATGTGCTGTACGAACCAATCGCCATATTTCTAGGGTTCTTCTTTGCACTAATTTTGAACACCGCACTTAAAGGCAGATCCGTGTTCAGAACAATTTTCTTCCTTCCAGTGATCACTTCAACAGTCGCTATATCCTTTGTGTGGAATTGGCTCTATGACTATGAGTATGGCCCATTCAACGAGGTGTTAAGGGCTCTAGGATTGCTGCCCCAACACTGGCTAAGTCATATTGAAGTACTCCCCGGAGTTCCCATAGCTCTACTCAGCGTAATGTTAATGAGTACGTGGCAGTGGGTTGGACTTAACGTAATAATATTCCTAGCAGCATTGCAGAGCATCCCAAAGGAATATCACGAAGCTGCACGTGTCATGGGCGCTAATGCAGTGAATCGCTTTAGGCACGTAACTCTGCCTCTTGTGAGACCTGCACTTTTATTCTGTGCAATAACGGCTACCGCGGGATCTCTCCAAGTTTTCACTGAAATATATATGCTGGCTCGTGAAGTGCCCAACAATCTTGCTCAAGTACCTGTGCTCTGGATGACAATGCGGGCTATAAATTTCGGTGAATTCGGCTATGGAGCTGCCCTAGCATACACATTCTTCTTGATAATACTTGGCGTCTCTCTTATAGAGATCAGAATCTTGCGTCGAGGAGGGATGTTCTATTACTAGGAAATGGCCTCGCCTCTTGCAAAAGATCTCGTTAAGCACATTAGTATATTTGCTTCTGCTTTCCCTGGCCTTCGTATCGATTCTCCCGTTCCACTGGATGTTCATTTCAGCCATCAAGACAACACCAGAAATATTTGGTCGGCCACTGAGGTGGTGGCCATCAATTCCTCAATGGGAGAACTTCGTTAGAGCTTGGGATTTCTTGGATCCACCACTCTTGAGGGCACTTCTGAATAGCGCTATTGTCTACTCCTCTCACACATTGCTTCTTCTACTCGCTAGTTCGCTGACAGGCTATGTGCTCGCCAAATATAGGTTCAAAGGCCGCCATGGAATTTTCTTATGGATAGTATCTCAAATGATGATTCCAGGTTTCACAGGTTTGATTCCTTCCTACATGATTATGAAGTGGCTGGGATGGATCAATACTTATGCGGCGTTAATCATACCAGGAGCCTTCAGCGCTTACAGCATATTCCTCATGCGGCAATACATCATAACTATACCAGATGACATACTAGATGCAGCGAGATTGAGTGGATGTTCGGAGCTTGGGTTGTTCTGGAGGATAATCCTTCCACTTTGTAAACCAGCTCTTGCAGCTGTGGGATTAATAAATTTCGTGTGGGGATGGAACGATCTTCTCTGGCCTATGTGGATGATCCACGATACGCCCATGAAGACCGTACAGCAAACCCTCGCTGGGCTATGGGATATCCGATCAAGTCGCACTGCTCTACCTCTTGTAGCGGCAAGCGTCACAATTGCTACAGTACCGCTGATAGTGCTTACTGTCATCACTCAAAGGCATCTTTTAAAGGGCTGGACCGGACTAAGCTACGCAAAGAGATGAGAAACTTGGTTGAGGTCAGACTGGAGAATCTGAAGAAAGTCTTTGACAAGAACGTTGTTGCCGTAGATGACGTAAACCTGATTGTCAAGGATAAAGAATTCCTGACACTCTTGGGCCCATCAGGCTGCGGAAAAACAACTACTCTCAGATGTGTTGCTGGCTTGGAGAACCCTACCTCAGGAAGCATTTACATCGGTGACAGACTAGTCAACGACGTACCCGAGAAAGATAGAGATGTCGCGATGGTTTTCCAAACATATGCACTTTGGCCCCACATGAAAGCCCGCGACAACATCGCATTTCCACTCAAAATGCACAAAACTCCTAAAGCTGAAATAAACGAACGAGTAAAAAAAATCGCAGAACTCCTCAAAATATCGCATCTACTGGATCGTGCACCTGGACAGCTCAGTGGTGGTGAAGCACAAAGAGTAGCGCTAGGAAGGGCAATTATAAGGGACCCAAAGGTCTTCTTGCTAGACGAACCTCTAGCCAACTTAGATGCAAAACTCAGAGTTCACATGAGAGTGGAACTGAGGAAACTGCAAGAACAGCTTGGTGTAACAACTATCTACGTCACCCACGATCAAGCAGAGGCCATGACGATGGCTGACAGGATTGCTGTAATGCACGAAGGCAAAATACGACAATTAGGAACAGGATCCGAATTATATGACAAGCCAGCAGACCTATTCGTCGCAGGTTTTATGGGCAGCCCCCCAATGAATTTCATGGACTGCACTCTTGAAGAAGAAAAAGGGTTTCTCGTCTCCGACACCTTCACCCTTGAGATTCCTAAACAACCAAATAAAGATGTAAAGAAGCATGCAACCAGCACTGAGCTTATATTGGGTGTAAGACCGCAAGATGTATCAATACACGAAAAGGAAACGCCTAATTCCATCAGTTCCGAAGTTTACGCCATGGAGCCCTTAGGACACGAAACAATCGTCGACCTAAAGCTAGGAGAAGACAAGCTGATAAAAGCATGCATCCATGGGATGTACAGAGCCAATTTTGGCGAAAAAGTCTGGATAACATTTGATATGAGCAAAATACACATCATAGATAAAAAAACCGAAAAAGCCATAGTATGATCCAAAAGACACTGCAACTACGCTTTCATGCACTCCGTTGTTCAACAATACGGTGAGAGAGTTGGTGAGGGTCAAGCTCGAAAATCTGACCAAACGATTTGGTCAAATTGCAGCGGTCAATAATGTTAGCTTCGAGGTTATGAATGAAGAGTTCTTCGTTTTGATTGGCCCGAATGGTTGTGGCAAAACAACGATATTACGCCTAATTGCAGGGTTGATAGATCCCGACAGTGGAAACATCTACATCGAGGACAAACTTGTAAATGATGCAAAACCAGCGGAGAGGGGTGTTAACATGGTTTTCCAGAACTATGCTTTGTGGCCTCACATGAAGGTGTTTGATGAAAAGACATACACAAATCTGAGCTTTGCCCTAAAAATCCAAAAAAACCTGACAGAAAAAATTAGGAGAACAGTGAGAAAGGTGGCTGATCAAGTTGGCATTGAGCGGAAACTCTTTTCCAGGAAACCAGACCAGCTGTCTGCAGGGCAAAAGCAGAAGGTGGCAATAGGGAGAGCCTTAACGATACCTCCGAGAGTATTTTTGATGGACGAGCCACTAAGCAACCTAGATCCCCCAAACCGGCTACATGTTATGTCAGAGATTAAGAAGATTCATGACGAATTGAAGACCACAACGATCTATGTAACTCAGAATCTGGCTGAGGCAATGGCGATGGGGGATAGAGTAGCGGTAATGAAAGAAGGCACAATTCAACAGATAGATACGCCAGAACAGGTATACAGCCATCCTGCAAACGAATTTGTCGCAGACTTCATCAAATACCATGACTAC
>JAUQYT010000245.1 GCA_030587605.1 Candidatus Njordarchaeum guaymasense | reverse complement strand
TATCTGGTATTCAGCAGTTTCCAGGAACTGCTTTGACCTTACGAGCAGCTGTTCTTCTTCCTCTTTTCGAGTCACATCCAGCCCCTTTCCGGTTCCATCGGTCATGAACCCTTACAGCATGAAGACCACCCGTTTTGAGTGCTTCCTAAAGGTTTTGTGGTAATGTCTTGGAGGTTGTCAAGTTAAGCCTAGCAGAAGGTTGTAGGTTGCGGTGTGGGTTGCGAGGTATGTCTGGACGCTTTTAGGCTTTAGCCGTTTTGGGAAGTTGTTGTATAAGCGTTTGGTTCTTGTTCTGAGATGGCTGAACCATTGTTCGATGCTGTTGCGTAGTCCAAAGGTTCGAGCTCTTACAGTGAATTCTCCTCTCAATTCGCTTCATTGTGTAGCGGCTCAGTCTTGGAAACGTATTCTCTCAGCTCAACCGTAGTGGAATCAACCTAAAACATGCGTGACCGCTCGACAATCAAGGAGAGCGTAATGGCAAACTAGAGAGGTCTGCAAGGCCCTTCGAGAAGTAACCAGTACTCCAGTCATGACAACACGGAGAGAGAGGCCTAGTTTGGTTGCAGCTTGGAAAGGTCCGAAGCCCAGATGAAATTGTCTTGAAGCTGACGGAGCAATGTTGGAAGCATATCTCCACAAAGCATCCTGAGATGAAACCTTACCTCGCAAGAATCCTTCAGACAGCATCGACCTAGACGGGATCGTCTACAGATACCATGGAGAAAACCTGATCGGGATAACCATCCTCGGCTTCAAGAAACGAGCTGAAATAGGACGCAGAAACTAAAGCCAACCGGGAGCGATTCACTCACCCGAATGGTTGCGCTAGAGTTCGCCAACTTTGCGAACACTTTTGGACGCCCAACCGACAACGAATGGCTCTCCGACATACGGAAGTGAAAGATCGACAGCCCACTGGTAGGTTTGGAGCGAACTTTGAGAATTCCCTTCCAGGCATCTTGCCTATCGCGTCAGGTCTCCCGGGTACTTTGTTCTGAAAAAGATGCTGATGTTCCTGCAATCTGATGCTCTGCTTGATGAATCCCGTTTAGCCCCTGGGGCGTGAGGCTGTGGCTGCTCGTTTTTCTGTCGAGACCTCTTAGCTGTTCAGGGTATGGGAGGGAGCTCTTAATGGTCTCTTAAGGACAAGCCAACGATTTCAATCGTTGGTAGCTGACGTACATTCCGTCTAGATCCTGCATCTCTCTAGTCAGCTTAATCCGTTATGATGCAGAACCTTCCCTTCTTGCAGTCGAGTAGCCATGTCCTCTTCTCAAGTAGTTTTCTTCCTACAAGTGAACGTTTCGTGCCTATTGCAAGAGTTTTTTGGATGATAGCTAGGTCCGGTTGGGAGATACTCACAACGTAGAGAGACACTTCGTTATGTCCGGTCGCAGTTTTCACGAGAGTCGTGCCTACGGGTGCGAGGCTAAGCGTCTTCACAGATTCTCTGTCTATTGCGAGTGAACCGTTGAAGCCCGTGTCGACTTTTGGGCTGATAGTTGCTTTGTGATCAGCTGATGAAACTGTGACCTCGATGGTGGGGTAGGGAGGTTGTTCACAGTCATTGAACTTCCAGCATTTTCCGATACCCACCTAGGACACGGACCTCCTATCTATTTCTAGATTTCTATGGTTATGATCTTCTTAGGGATGCCCACGTTGGTGATCACAATCTCGTCTTGTCCTTCCACGTCGGAGAAGATCCTCTCGCCAAGCGTGTAAAGGTTCAGGTCATGGTCAACGACCTCAAATCCTTTCAGGGCGATGTACTCGCCGAGGTATTTTGAGTGAAGCCCAAGCGCTTCAATAAGCTCCTCTTTTTCTCTTCCGCCTTTCAGGATTATCTTTCTGATCACACTGGGGTTGACCATGAATGTCTTTTCCCTCTTTCTCTCTTTAGGTCCGGCTACCAGTAGGCGTTGTCGTGTCGCTTGGCTGAGGAAATTCCTTGCGTAGCCAGTCGCGTAACCCAGATTCTCCACCAGATCTGCTGTCCGGAACGGCTTCAACTTGAACGTCCTGACTGCTTCAAGGAAAGGTCGCATCATGGCCGTCACATGATAGATGTGACATTATCAGCTTTATAACCCTTTGAACAACGCTTTGTCGCAAGTCTTCGTTGGCAAGTAGAAGTCGGACTGACCTCTTTTTCGAGCCGACTCCTGAAAGCCAGCGCCAGCTAACATACCACTAAAAAGCCTCGAATGAGGAAAGCTCCAGCCATACCCATCTGGCTCTCCTCAACTGGAGAGGCAGAGCCTATATGTGCAGTTTGTCTTCGTGAGTCCCATACTCTTCAATTGGTCGAGTTTCCGCTTCAGTTCGTCGAAGAAGAGTGGGTTGCTGATGACCGGAATGCCTTCTTCCACCGCCTCGATGGCTTTGATATCGAGCCGATCAAGCATGTAGATGAATTCTTGCGGTGTGTAGCCGATCACTTCAAAGTTGAAACGGCTATCGCGGGGCGGGGCCAGCTCTTCCAAACGTTCTAGGAAGGATTTCTTGAAATCCGCTATCACGATCAGATCTACATCACTCCACGGCATGTCCTCTCCAACCGCTGTTGACCCAGATAGTATGATGGTGGGCTGATCGTACAGGCGCGCAAGTCGATCGCAGTAGCCCTCTAGTTCGTTTTGAAAACCGGGGGATTGGAGCTTTGTCATTGAAGCTGCCTCTGGACGTACTGGATAATCTTGGCTGCGTGATCCAAGGTTCTACTGCTAACAACCTCATCATAGTTCTCGTGCGGGGTCCCAGATGGAATAGCGCTCGGGTATCTGGCAGGAACATAATGCCGATCAAGCTCCGAGGCAAGAGGAAGCAGCTCATCTAGATTCTCATGCTTCGCTTCCGCATATCGCGTGAGGAGCTCGCGTATCGAGTGACCAAAAGGTGACTCTCCAATCACATAGAGAAGCGCCTTAGCAGCCTTCTCGCCTGCTTGCTGGCAGATGAAGGCGCAGGAGTTGTACCTTCGTGACTTGTGAAGTATCTGGGCAGTTTCGAGGTCCCACTGCGCTTCCGAAAGCCAACGCCTTGCCTCTTCACTCCTCCGCAACCTTCAGAACTTCCCAGAACCCGACGCATTCCCTAAAGCATAGGAAGACTGAGCAAAATAAACTCGCTTATATCGAAGAGGCCGTGGGGCGACCTTGAACCTCCGCAGCTTATTCCAAAAGGCGCTCAACGCCCAGAAGTCATTGAGGGAACTAGACGAGCAGAGAGCGAGGCATAAGGAGCAGTTAGGAAGCTAAGCCGAGAAGAAGCATCCATGAAGGCAAAGGTCAAGACTATCACAGTAACAATCGATTTCCCAGACAACCACTCAAGACACGTTGCCGAGAGACCAAAGCACTCAAACAGGACTGCAAATCAAATCGCCAAAAGACAGGATCGAGATGCAAATGATACACCGGTAGGAAAGGGGAATACGTGGACTAGCTCTACCGCCTGAAATCGCCTGGAAACAGGGGCCCCACGCTCGTGAAGATGAGAGCAGGGTTATCAAATGGACAAGCTGGAGAAGGAAAGGATCAAGGAAGCATCCCAAGTACTGAAGAAACAAAAGCGTCTTTTGCACTGACCTGTCAGCTTAAGCTTCTTATGACTATGGGCTCTGCTAACTTGGTGTAGGATTCTTGACATTGTTAACTATTGTCGGATACTGACGGCGCATGAACCTGATAGGGACTCGTTTTGCGCTGTTGACTGCCTACAGCCTGATGAATGTCATTTTTCTCTTATTCTCGTAGAAAGTGATATCAAAATGAGTGAAGATCGTGTCCCTTCCGAGAACGACATAAGGTATTGCGCCCGTTTGCTTGGGTATGTGCACTCGAACATTCTGAAAAGTGTCAAATGGCTCCTTATGCTTGATCAACTTGAGTACGTCCACTTTTGCTAACCATGTGGGAAAAACACCTCCTGCTCCCCTCGCACTGGAGTCCTGAAGATTTGATAGTTCCAGAATCTCAACTAGTTCGCAGGGAAGAAAGGTAGCTGTAGAACCAGAATCCACCAACCCGATAGTTGTGAACTCCTTATCGCCAGATTTGAGGTAAACATGAACCATTGGTAGCCGTATGTACTTGGGAGGGCCCTCTAGAGAGAATCTGTAAGCAAGATACTTACAGGTTATGGACTTAGGTTTCTTCTGCCAAGTCATGCTGCTCACAGCAGCACGACTTCATCGGCAGGAACTTTCATAACGAATGGTATTCTTGTCGGGTGCTTCTTTCTTGCCTTGACGTAGACCTCTTTTGGGGTGCGCCCCTTAGCAACAAGTTTGTCATCAACAACAGCTATCCATTGGTGAACATATTCGCCGAGCTTATCACCCATGGACAGAACAAAATCAAACTCGCTGATGGTTTTGGCTGTCATCTCTTCCCTACTCCCGACCATAGTTGTATCAGTCCACTGTAACGTTTAACCCTTTGTAACCTTTTTGGATGGTTCGGCGTGAAGCCAAAATAATCGCTTCTTGAGCAGTATCGTCAGTAGACGAGCTCGTGATAGTTGTAGTCAGACTCAAGCTATGGCCGAGTTTAGAACAACCCGAAGGTCTCGTATCCCAGCTAGAAGCCAAGAATAGGGCCAAGGTGCAAATACCATCACCGCACCTTTGACTTATCGCTCATAACCTCCGCAACCATTTCTCGCCACATGCGGTAATTGTTGAACGGAAGCTTCTCGCTGCCCCCCTTTAACCAAAAGTTATAACTATGAGTGACGCTACACATCTGTTGAGCCGAAGCCGCCAATAGACTTAACGAGGTATGTGATTGAAAAGCAAGAAAGTAGTCTTATTACTGTTCCTAACCTCACTCATCTTGTTTAATGTCCCTGCCTTCAATGAACACGGTTCCGTTCTAAGTCAAAGAGAGGGAGCAAGAGCTATCGAAGGCAAGAGGGCCGTGAGTTCAGCAGATACGCACAACACAGTCGTAATCTTGGTGAAATTCTCTGATGTGACAAATACAAGATCAGTGAAAGAAATCAGTACGCGCATATTCTCGTCGCTGAATGACTATTGGAAAAGCATTTCCTATCAACAGTCTGGATTTGTTGGGCATGTTCTGTCTGATTGGTATCGTTTACCTAATCCCTTGGCCTATTACGGTTCTGGTGGCTTTCGGCGAGAGAGGATTTGGGAGTTAGTGAGAGACGCCGTAGAAGTGGGTGCTTCGCTTGGTGTGCAGTACAGAAATTATGAGCTGATTGTGATTGTGCACGCGGGTAGAAACGAGGTTGTTTCAAAGAGTGACAGTGACATAACCTCGTTCGGTTATCAGCGTGAAATGTTCATAGACAGCCCTGATGGAAGGCTTAGACGCAAGATTTGCGTAGTCTCCGAATTTGATCCGATCGGCGTCATAGCCCACCAGATCGGACATACTTTCGGACTGCCCGACCTCTACAACTACAACCTCACCCAATGGTTCGACATGAACCAAGACCACATTGTGGACGAGGATAATTGCGTAGGCCATTGGGATTTGATGGCTACGGGTCAGTGGCTTCCAAATTCGACTGGTGAAGACCCTACTCATCCAACCATATGGACAAAGAATAGACTTGGATGGATCCAAACAATCAGAGACGTCTACCCATCAGGAGAGTCGGTAACTGCCCAGGTCGATCCGCTAGAAAACCCAACGGAAACAGGCTATTCATTTCACGGTATCAGAGTTCACTTGACAGAAGATTTATACTACCTCGCGGAAGTGCGGAAACCAAGTCATGGGAGGCCGGGCGGTGTCTTAGTCTATGAAGTTGATGACACCTTGGCGCTTCAGGGGGGAGAAGCCCCCAACCTGATTTATCGCTACGGTTCTGCCGATTGGTGGAATTATACCGTGAAGCGTTGGGGACCCCATGCGGGACGTGGACCCCTAAAAATTATGGACGCTAATCCGACAATTCTTGGGCTCTACGCCGCTCCTTATCAAGATGGGCAAAGGCTCACGATACCCCACCCGAGCTACAGGATTAGGGGCCTTTATCCCGAAATAACCATGGATTTTAAAGTCCTTAATCTTAGCACATGGTCCTTTGAGGTGACGGTTTACAATGGAGCTCAGCCGCCAACTCCACCGCCCACGAATCACTTTAATGTCACTGTAAACGTTTATTTTCGCTATAACGTACAGTGGGCTTCTTACGTTTACGTTAGTGTCTGTCCCGTTCGTGGGGCTCCCCCTCCCTTCCGTGATGCAAAGGGGTTTCAAACAAGTTTCGATTTTCGTCAAGTGCCTCTATATCAAAAATACTATTTCATTTCAGCATATTTTATAGATTTTAATTATATGACTTGTTATGTTAGCTTTGCAATGATATTTACCCCAAGTCCAGGGCAATATAACGCTGATCTCAGGACATGGTACGTCGCATGGTGTCCTCCGCCTCCGCTTCCTGGGCTCCCACCTGAACCAGGTCCGCCCATATATGCACCTGTACCTGAGCCACATCAATTAGTCGACGTGAAGATCACGTTTGGGAATAATGGGATAAACCCGGACGTATGGGTGACCAATCAACCTCAGCCAACTCCCAGATCTGGATACCTCATCCCTGGGAAGACTAACTACGTTTGGGCACTCATTAGAAACGACGGACCAGACAACACCTTAGAGGGAGAGGTTGAAGTTCAGTTCAGCTATTATGACTTCGAACCGGACGCAGCGCTAATCATTGCAGGCAAAGGAACACCTTTCGGTTCAGCCAAGTGTTCCATAGCCGCAGGGGGCTCCGCTAAAGTCAGCATTGCATTCACTCCTGATAAGAAGGAACACTACTGTTTCGAGGTTGAAATAGAGGTAAAGTATTCACATGATGAGAACGATCGTAACAATCAAGGTTACGCAAATTTCGGTGTTAGTTCCGCTAGTACGATGCAAGAAAAGTTTACAGTATACAACCCTTACAAGGACACGAACAGAGTGTATCTGCACATTATGTCTGACATACCACCCGGTTGGATCGCAACGTTGGATAAAAGCGTAGTTACACTGAGCGCATGGAACACTATAGGCGAAAGAGATGACATAACCCTCACGGTTATCCCACCGCCCGGCGCTCCCCTTGGCACGAATGCCACGTTTTCCGTCGTCTCCATGATTGGAGACAGAGTCATTGGTGGCTTATCGCTTCAAGTAGTTGTGGAACCTCACTTCACCATTTCAGTGAATCCCTCATCTCAGACGGTCGGCCTAGGCCAATCAACAACTTTCACAGTCACATTAGCATCGCTTCACGGCTTCAACCAGAAGGTGTCCCTTAACGTCTCAAACCTCCCTGCATATACGACTGGCTCATTCAATTCATCCTCATTATCCGGCAATGCATCTTCAACGTTAACCGTTTCCACATCGCCTTCGACTCCACCTGGAACATATACCTTAACCATATGGGCTAGCGCCCTCGGAAAAACCCATACAGTAGATGTGACTTTGAATGTCAGAGCAGGGTTTGGTCAAACCTTGACAGCGATCTTCTCTGGAACCGATAGTGTAGGCTTCATGGCAACCGGCAACATATACGATGACTCAAGCCTAGGCTTCATGTATGCACATAGGAACCCGCCGAAAAGACTATTCCCGAAGACAGACTCAGTGCGGATCAACCAAGTCACGAAGGCACCGACGTGGAGTGACTACACGCATCTCGTGATGGTTGGTGGACGGGCTGCGAACCCGACTCTGGCATACTATGAGGACAACGGCATGGCGCCTCTGAAGTTCTACATTGAAGGCGGCCAATACATCATCAAGAAGGGCGCAACAGTCGTATACACAATCAACCCAGCAACCATCACCCCAACCCAAGACTACTTCGTCATGGAAGTGATACAGGACGGCGCGCATACAGTGATCTCACTCTGGGGAATCGGAGCGCCCGGGACATACTGCGCAGGCGTCTACTTCGACGGCAAGTACATAGACCTAGCATCTCTGACCGCTGGCTGGTACATTGTCCGTTGGCAAGACCTCAACAGAAACGGTTTGCCAGACTACCCTGGCGAATTCTCAGTAGTCGCAAGCGAAGCCTAGGTTCTGACAGGCATGCGTGTCCCTAAACCTCTCTCAAGCGATCGCATTTTTCTATGAAGGAATCAATGTCGCTAACGTCCTGCGCTACTTGCCTAGAAATGATCACAGAAGTCCTACTATCGTAAACCTCATCCAAATCCACGGGCACAATAATGGTTTCTTCACCTCAGGGCCCCATGGTTCGGGGCTACATGAGGTTTGTATTGCGATGAGCTTTGAAAGCTTCTAGGTTATTGAATCTTGAGCGCTACACCGTCAAGGTTCTGAAGATCGGTTCGATCTCGGCAATAGGTTCCTCAATGGATGCGTTCTGCCACTTCACCTATTCCTCCGCGATGCTCGCGCTCCCCTGCCTTCTCCTTCTGCTGACGCGATTCTTGTAGATTCCATGCACCTAGATGAAGAGCAGGACACCATCGAGTACTAGGTGAGTTGACCAACCTAGGAAAGCTCCAGTCATAACCCATTTGGCTCTCTTCAACCGAAGGGGTAGAGCCAACAGAAGGAGCATGACAAGCGGATACGCCCAGTAATGGAGAAAGGTGAATGGAAGATACTCTGTTCTTAGTTGCCATCGGAACAAGTCCCAGATTGTGAAGGGAACTAACTGCCTTGCCGTGACTTCCATTTGGAAGAGATGGTCTACGTCCGGAAACTCCATCATGAACAAGGTGAAGGGATAGAACAGTGTCGGAGGGGAGCGTATTCCCAGTAGCTTGAGGACGATGCGAACCGCTAGACAAACGACGGCCCCAAACATGATGTGAGACAGAGCAATCAAAACAAAACCAACATAAAGGCCAACCCTATTCACATAAAAGGCTTCTTCCAAGAAAGGACCCCACCAGTTCGACGAGTAGAAGCCTCCTTGACCTTCAGCCCTCTGTCCCTTGCAACCTTCCTGAAACACTCGTAGTCAGACATCTCTAACACAGTCTGAACAACCTTCTTCATCAAATTCACGTCTGAAAATACATGCCTAATGCATCTAGACAAACATCAACATCATATCGTACACGTCCATTTAGATCGTCAGTTGCACCAAGGTCTCGTCGACAGTTCTTTCGCCAGAGTTCCATCTTAACCATTTTCCGAATCTCCCATGAGGGTCACTTAACTTCCAACATGAATAGTCGTTTCTCTGGACCTAGCAGTGCAAGTCGTCATAAGCTATAAGCACTCGCCGTCCTGTCTGGGGAGAGGGCTACGCTTATAGAAGCGAGGGAAGCAGAAGTTACAAAGAGAGCCCATCCATGCCGAACCTCAGGATTCAGCACGAGTACAAGGAGCTCGCTGAAGAGTATGCTAGGCTTGTCAAGGTGCATTTCAATAGCCGTCTAAGGTCTATCTGCTTCTTCGGGTCGGTTGCAAGAGGCCAAGCCACCCCAGAGAGCGACCTTGATGCGCTCATAGTAGCAGACGGGTTGCCTCGGGATATCGGCTTGCGGTTCCGTGAGACGAACCCCATCCACAACAGCCTCAGGCAGACTGATGCCCATCGCAAACTCAGGTCTCTGGGTAGACACGGAACCGTATCAGACATATTCCTAACACCTGAAGAAGTGTCCAAGCATCCCCCGATCCTATTGGACATCGCCGACCACGGCGTCATCGCCTTCGATAGGTACGAATTCCTCACTGGAATCTTGAAGTCAGTGAGGCGAAGGCTAAGAGAGCTTGGAGCGCGAAAGGTTACCTCCGAGAAAGGTTACTACTGGATTCTCAAGCCCGATGCCAAGCCAACAGAGGTCGTCGAGATATGAAGACTACGCGAATGGCAAGCGACTACGCAATGAGCGCCACTTGGCTCCTCAAGGAGGCAGAGAACGCACTCAAAGCCGGGAACAATGCCATCTCCGTTCGTCGATTACAGGAGGCTTTGGAGCTAGCCACGAAGAGCGTGTTGAGACGCTTGGCGATTGAGTATCCACGAGAGCACGACGTGAGCGACGCGTTAGCAGCGGCAGTGGATCGCTTCCCCCAATACTTGAAGGAGAGGATCGAGAATATTATGCAGGCTCTCAGTGAGCTGGACAGGGTCCGAGGGCCAGCGTTCTATGGCTATGAAGTTGAGGGAATACCTGCAAGCGAGGCCTTCACCAAGAAGTATGCGGAAGACATGCTAAGAAAGGTCAAACCTCTTGTTGAACTATGCATCAAGTTTGCCACGAGAAAAACCTAGCTGACGTTTGCGTGATCTCTGATATTCGCGTACTTCTGGCTAGCATCTACCTGTCGTCTGTCACGAAGCATTCTATCTCATCTCCTTCGTCCTTGATACATGATGCATGAGCCGAGCAGACTTATGGTCAGACAGATGGGATCCACATGAACAATTCCCGGGCTTCTCTCTTTAAGCGCATACTCAACCATTGCTTGGGCCTGCTCCTCATATGATAACTGGGCCGGTAGTGCTTACCTTCCATGAAATGCACGTCTTGTTTCCAATGATATCATGGCTCTTGTCGGATGTAGGATGCGCAGGTCAAAGTAAAAGCCCTTCTGTTGGGCTGAGAACAGTCGAATCTCCAGCGACCTGCGGCCCAAGTATGCTTATTAATTCGGGATAGTCGTCTTTTCTTTTTTTGAGGTATCATTGAAGGAAGAAGCTGAAGCTTCCCACCTCAGAGATCCCTGAGATCCCGGTGATATCGTTGTCTTCGAAGAACGTTACGCCTAGGCTCGCGTGCATAGTTTGCATATTAATCCTTGGATTTTCCTGTGTGTTCTTCACTTATGGACCAGTCCTTCTCTTTGGCAGAAGTAGAGATCACTCTGGTCCTTGCGTAGTGCTCACCTTCGATGACGGCTATCTGTCAGTCTACAGAGTTGCCTACCCTTTGATGCGCAGATTCGACTTCCGAGGAGTGGTCTTTGTGCCAACTCATCTAGTTGGAGATGTCTTTGAAGGCGAGAGATTACTCGGTTTCTCCGAGTTGAAGCTTCTCCAATGGAGCGGCTGGGAGATCGGCAGCCACACTGCAAGCCACTCAAACCTCACTATTCTGACCAATGAGCGGATTGGAACCGAACTTTCGCTAAGCAAGGATTGGCTCTCGATCCGAGGTTTCAGCCCTACCTCACTTTCCCTACCATACAGCAGCTTCAATCAAGAAGTGCTAGACATGGCTTTCAAGTATTACAAGGTCATTCGCACAACAGGTGAAAGGCCATCTCCATTACCAACGAGCCAGTTCTATGGAAGCTTAGCTGTTGACCCTTCAAACATAGATGTGGTGCTCGATCAAATAGCGAACAGAAACTCAAGCAGAGACGTGCTAGTCCTAACGTTTCACGGGATCACCGAAGCCAACCAAGCGGCCCCCTCACGACTATTCGGATGGATAAGGGAAGAACAATTTCTCAAAATCCTCGAAGGCATCAAACTTTCTGGAAGAAAAGCCGTCACCTTCAGAGATCTCATAGTCCCTTCATGAGGTGAGCAGGAGCAAACGGAAGGCTAAGTAAGCATGGCAACTGACACAGCTTCGAGGGTGGACTTTGTGGATGCTTTCAGGGGCATCGCCATCCTAATAATGGTCTTCATTCAAGTCTTTGACTGGTTCGCCGTATCAAACATCTATACCGACCCGCCCTGGTATGTCTCACAGATCAACTCCATAACCTGGCTTCCACCTTCAATTCCCTTCACATTTGTCTCTGGGATGAGCTTATTCTTCATGTCAAGAAGAATTACGGAAAGAAAACTCTTACTCAAGAAAGCACTGAGAAGGTATGGAGCCCTAATTCTGATAAGCCTACCGTTCACCGTCATAATGTGGGATCTGAACACATACCTGACATGGAACGAGGCGATTCAGGGGATCGGCGTCACAGCGATCGTTGCCGCAGCAATGCTAATCTACCTGAAACCTAGCGAGGCTGGCACCCTTGCACTAGTCATTTCCATGGCTTTCGTTCAGTTCCTTGGAAGACGAGCCTCCGACCTTTATCTCTCGCCCTACTATCCAGTGATACCCCGCCTCTCAGATTCATCAGGAGCCGTAGTCAGCATTCTACTCAATGCCTTGCTCAGAGGATGGTTCTCTTTAGCCAATCTTCTACCGATTCTTCTCTCTGGCTACCTATTCCTTCTCCTCGTTCTTGAAAAGAGAAACGTCTCGAAATCCTTCTTGATGGGTGCTGTCTTCCTCCTAGTCAGCCTAGCTCTCCATATTGGAGTTCAACGAGTTGACTACTACAACAGATCCTTCTCATTCACCTTCTTCGCGGTCGGCGAACCACTCACACTCTACTCGGCAATGTACGTCCTGTTTCAGAGGATACCAAGGAAGATCATTTCACCGCTAATAAACCTCGGGAGAGTTTCACTGCAAGTCTACCTAGGACATTATCTCTTGATACTGAAGGTTGGTGAGATATTGGGCTTCAGAGACGCGTTACCTGATCCGGTGGCATTAGCCCTCACTTTCTCGCTGACATTTCTTGTAGGTCTAGGAGCCCTCATCTATCGCAAGTCAAGGTCTGTTCTCACTTGAGGGCCAGAACCTATTGAGACCCAACAGTACTGCGAGGATTTCGCCGTGGAAAACCGCAATATGCGACTCGGGAGGCCGTGCAGCCAACAGGTCGTCGGATGTTGCGAAGACACGGGATACGCTCGCATCACCTTCTCGGATAGTTCCACCTTTTACAGGTTCATGCTGGGAGCAGCTGTTACGCAATAGCTGAGTCCACCCATGACTTCCAAGGTAGACTATTTCGTGGTACAGATCTACCTCACGGGGTCGAGGACTATCCTTTCGGTGCAGACTATCCGACACACAGGAACCTACGCCAGCGGAATCTACTTCGCAGGCATAGTCTATCTCAACCTGGTAGCTTACACGCATGGCTACGTCTGCAAATGGACAGACCTGAGGAATGACGGAATGCAACAATCAAACGAGATCTCAGTCATTGCAAGTAGAATCTAGTAGACGAAACATGCCTCAGACGTAAGGAGCCTCATACTGATTGCGCAGAAGATCCATGAGTGCGACAATCTAGGCCTCGACAGATAAGCGACAGCAAATGCCCATTCAACCTCTGTCAATACTCCACTAAGAAAGATTCAACATGCCTCGCACGAGTTTATCCAAAAGAAACATGTGAGACATTATATAGAAGTGCCATTCATACCACCGACTAAGGAAAGGACATGAGAACGAAATCAGCCAATGAGCTTCTAATCTGCGTATCTCTATTCCTGTTGGCGGTTTCATCAACTCATAGCCGCAGTGTTCAAGCTCAGGCCGGAAGCGGATGGACCAAATCGGGTTCGAACCCAGTTCTATCCCCTGGACCACTAGGAGTATGGGACGATGAAAACGTGGCAGACCCATGCGTGATCAGGGATGCATCTACCTACAAAATGTGGTATTCTGGCTTCGATGGAGGAAGCTGGAGGATAGGCTACGCGACTTCAAGTGACGGCATCACTTGGACAAAGCATCCTGGCAACCCCGTCCTAGATCTGGGCACGTCAGGTAGCTGGGACGACGCTGGCGTCTCCACTCCGTGGGTGATCAAGGAAGACTCGACCTACATGATGTGGTATGAG
>JAUQYT010000240.1 GCA_030587605.1 Candidatus Njordarchaeum guaymasense | reverse complement strand
TTGATTATCTTGTTCATCCGCGTTAGGTCTATTACTATTCCGCCTCCCTCGATGGGTTTCGAGCCTCCTGAGATATCGCATCCGCCTCCCCGCGGAACAACGGGTGTTTTGTTTCTATTGGCGATCCGGAGAATCTGGGAAACCTCATCCGCCGATCTAGGTCGGACTACAACGTCAGGCCAGCGTTCAGGTAAAGCGCCATCATTGCTTCTGCCATAGGCTTGCCTAACAAAGTCTTCTTCGGAAACGTATTTCGAGCCTACGGCATCTTCAATGGCTTTATAGATTCTCGACAATCTTTACATTCCTCCTACCAAGAATGAATTAGATACACTAAAAGAACATACCACAACGAATTGCGCGCGTAGTAAAGGAGTCATGCTATTACTATTTAAGGGTTTATTACTACAATTCCTCTAAAGGTTGATGTTGCAGATTGGCTGGTTTATATGAGTTCAAGTTTCGGCGTTGATCTTCCTTTCGTCGGTATTTCCACTTTCTGTAAGCTTCCTTACGTGAAAGAACTGAGTGGAACAGAAGCCGATGTTGCGATTGTGGGAGCTCCACTGGATCAAGGAACGTTCAATAGAGCGGGGGCGCGAATGGGTCCGCGTGCAATACGTGAGGCGTCCCAAATATATGGGACTGCATTGCTGCCCAACCTTGGAGTATATGATGTTGAACTCGGTCGATACAAATTGGCTAACACCAAGATCATTGATTGTGGCGACATCTCGGTGGCGCCGACGCTATCCGATGTGAATCTAGATCTAATTACTGATTCCGCAAGAAACATCCTCAAACATAAGCTTTTTCCAGTCATACTAGGAGGTGACCACTCAATAACTTACCCAGTGGTTCGGGCCTTCAAAGACAAAACCTTTGATATGGTTCAGTTTGACACGCATATGGACTTTGCAGATGATATACTAGGAATAAAGATCAGTCATGCTAACCCCATTAAACGCGCATCTGAACTAGACAGTGTAAATGAGATCACGCAGATCGGTATTCGAGGTCTACTCAATCCTGAACTCTTCATTGAAGAGGGAAAGAAATACGGATCAAAAGTGATCACGGCTAAGGATGCAATAAAGTCGGGAGCCGACTGGGTGATCAGCCAAGTTCCCGAGGCTGAGAACATCTATGTCACCATAGACATTGATGCGCTTGATCCTTCAGTAGCTCCTGGAACCGGAACTCCGGAACCTGGTGGTTTCAGCTACATGCAAATGAGGGAAATGCTAACAGCCCTACCCAAGAGAGGCAAGATCATCGGATTTGATCTTGTAGAAGTTAATCCACTTTACGATCCCGCGGGAGTGACGGCCCAAGTGGCAGCTAGACTCATCTTAGACTTTCTCGCAGCAATTAGAGAAACGGCCTAGGACAAAACTCTCTGTTTCCGTATTTTCTATTTTAATAGAAGCTATTTTTAGCAGAGAATGTCATATCATAGTTAAACGCAATCTCCTGCGCATGGGTGACTCCATTGAAAGTGGCAGTTTGGAATAGTGGTGATTATTGTTGGCCAATATGCAGGTAGTCGAAGAATGTGGAGCATGTCACATCAACAAGGGAACCAACTTCTGCGTTCGCTGCAAACGTTCGGTCTGCGACCTATGCTGGGATGAAGAATGGGATCTCTGTGCAGACTGTGCCGCATACAAACGTGGAGAAAAGTGGAACCTCTCACAATCAATAATGAACAGTTTGAAGATTGTGGAGGTAGCAAAAGAGAAACTGAACTATAGCACCTGCGAAACATGTGTGATCTTGAGAAATCATATACTGCACATCTTGAAGGTGGCGAAGGATGTGGAATATTGTGCGAGAACCGAAGCCCTCCTTGAAATTGAGAGTGAGGCGAGAAAAGCCCGAGAGGCACTCACGGACCTCAGCATTAGGGCGATAGTTAAGCAGAAGATGAAGGCGCCAAGAGAACTCTGGAGAAAACTATGAAGACAATCCATGAGGACAGCCCAGATTAGCTCTGATCACCATGCTCTTGCGAGAAGGCAGTCTAGTCGGATTTGCTCCTCGTCTTCCTGGCCACACGATTTGCCATCAGTGCTGCCACACTTCCCGCTGCAACTCCTCCATCTATGTTGACCACGGCTATACCGAGCGCGCAAGCTTGGAGCATCGCTGTTAGGGCGCTCATGCCCTTCTCTCCAACACCATAGCCCGTTGATGTGGGGACTCCTATCACTGGGATGTCTACGAGACCGGCGACAACTGAAGGCAAAGCGCCTTCTCTTCCTGCTACCACCACAACTACGTCGGTGTCCTTCTCAATCACCTCTCTTAGTGCCGGGAAGAGCCTGTGTATTCCAGCTACTCCCACATCGTAGGCTGTAACTGTTTCACAGCCCATCTCTTCAGCTATGACTTTAGCCTCTTCAGCAACAGGAATGTCGGATGTTCCCGCAGCTAAGATGGCCACCTTTCCACCAGACTTGTCTGTATGGGTGCCGTGGCTCCGTACGACTGCGATCCTAGCGTTCTCATGAATGGTTACGCTTTTAGATGGGTCGTGCTGGAACTTTTTCTGTAGAGCTTTAACATGTTCATTGTTGATTCTGCTGAGAATCGCCCTGTCGGAGCTATCTGCGAGTTTTGACGCTATAGCGACTGCATCCTCGGGGGTTTTTCCTTCGGCGAGGACTATTTCTGGAATACCTCTCCTGTGCTCTCTACCAATATCTAGCTTGGCCATGTTGCCCACTTCTTGGATTAAGAGCAATTTGAGTAGCTTCTCAGCCTCGTCAACAGAGATTTTTCCTTTGGCTAGTTTCTCTAAGATGTCCCTCACGCTAAGTTCACGCTCCAATCTGGGATTTAATCTGTCAAGCTACATCTTTTATAAAACCAAATAACTCTATGTTTATCATCGTATTATTAAGATGATGCATGTCAAAAACGGTGGAGTTTAGCGTGGAGAAATCAATACATCGGATCATGGTCGTAGATTGCCAGCTTTCCGGGGTCTCTGGTGACATGCTCGTCGGAGCACTACTTGGAGTGGGAGCAAACGAGCAGAGGGTAGTAGGCGCTATTGAGTCCGTCAAGAAACACGTTGAGTGGTGCAGGGAGATTAAAGTCAGAGTCAGTGACACGACTAGAAAGGAGATCAAAGCCAAGGATGTCCACATTGAGATTGAAGAGGACTCTTTGAAGGGAGGGAACGGCAGACCCGCGTCTCAACTCAGATCCGCAATCAGCGAAACCATCGGTGACTCAAGGTTATCTGAAAAGGCTAAGAAGTTTGCTCTGGCAGTCATGGACACTCTTCTTGAAGCCGAAAGAAAGGTCCACGGCAAAACTGATTCAAGTGACGTTGAACTTAGTGAACTTGGCTCAACGGACACTGTCGCTGATATTGTCGGTGTAGCTGCAGCCCTAGACGACTTGGACATTTTCACCGACACCGCTGTGTACTCCACACCTGTCGCCGTCGGCGGCGGGCTCTTCAAATTCTCGCACGGAGTGCTTCAGTCTCCCGGACCAGTTGCACTCGAGATACTACGCAAGTTTTCATTCCCCATGGTTGGCGGTCCAGCTGAAGCTGAATTGGCGACACCCACGGGGGTCTCCCTGCTGGTGAACGTGGTAAATTGGGCTGGCAAGTTTTACCCTAACATGAAGCCCACCTTTGTCGGTTATGGCGCTGGGAAAATGGATCTTGGTGAAGTCCCTAACATGCTTCGAATAGTCCTCGGGGACCCCGCGGATCATGGGCTCTTAACCGATAAGGTCTATGTTTTGGAGACGAACCTCGATGATGTCGACGGTGAAGCCATCGGTTTCCTAATGGATCGTCTATTTGGTGAAGGTGTTAGAGATGTCTCGGTGATTCCAGTCGTGATGAAGAAGAGTCGACCAGGGCAGATTCTCAAGGTAATAGTTGATGAGAGTGACGCTGAAAGAATTTCTCGAATCATAATTGATGAAACAGGTTCCCTAGGCGTGCGCCGCTATCCTGTCAAGAGGTACACTGTTTCCCGTGAAGTAGTACCGATTGACGTGCCAATTAACAATATGATCAGAACAGTAAGAATCAAGATCGCCAAAAGCAAAAGCGGCGAGATAATCAATCTAAAACCCGAGTATGAGGATATCAAAAGCATATCACTTGAAACCAAGAAACCGTTCAGAGAAATAGAGGAGATAATCGGAAGCGAAGCTAGAAAGAGAATAGTAGAAGCGAGGGCGAAGGACACCAGCAGGAAAAGAACGCGTGCTGAAAAATGATCAGACGCAGTAAAGTTTTGTTATTTCTTGCTATAGTTTTCAATGTGCCCTCGTGGCCAAGTCTATGTACTTCCCATCCTCGTCCCCGTATACCAGTTCATGTTTTATGAATAAGTCGAGTTTCTCTTTTATGAGTTCTTTGGTAAGGTGCGGAAGAGCCTGCTGTAGCGTCTCCAAGGTTTGGATGTCTTCACATAGCATGAATACGTCTCTCTCAATTGCCTCTAACGTGTAGAACTTCGTTATTCGGTGAGTACGTTCGTCTCTGATCTGGAGGAACGTCTTCATATCATAGTATTCAAGCCCCGGACTCTCAGACTGCCACTTGCTCAGCGATTCGTCAATAATGTTTCTAAATCTCAGTAATTGCCTGGTCGTAACTGAGTTCTCTTTCTCTATCTTGAACGAATAGAAGTACTGAAGCATGCGGTCTTTCATCTTGTCTGGGAGCCAAGGGAAGATGTCTTGTCCAAACATCAGCCTCGCAATATCGTCTTTGCTGAAATTTTCCAGCCTTGCACCAAGATTTACTGTGACTCCATATTCCTTCGGCGACGTGTAGACCGTAGAACCGTAGTTGAGGTTAAAGTCAGCCGTTGTGACATATTGAATGAGGTGATTGCAGGTTCTCATGACTTGAAGAGACTTCTTCAAGTCTTCTACACTTTCGCCCGGGAATCCCACGATTATGTTCCCAGTGATCTTCATTCCAAGCTCCTTCCCCCACTTCAGAACCTTGATGTTGTCGATTGCTTTGGAGTCCTTCTGCATCTCTTTGAGAAGAGGATTGCTGAACGTTTCAAATCCGACTTGTAGTCTTCTGAACCCTGCTTTGCTCATCTTTTCTAATAGCGGACTAGTGGCTTTTTCGGCGCAGGCTTCTGCAAAGAGATCAAAATCTCGATTCTCAGCTATCAATAGGTCGCATAGTTTCTCAAGGTTCTTCGCCTCACCGAGTATATCGAGATCAACGAATACGAAGCGACGAGTCTTATGCTTATCACTTTCGTAAAGCAGTTCCTGAAACACCCGTTCAGCTGGTCTGAACCGGTAGCCTTTACTCGTCATAGAGGTGCAAAAGACGCACTTTCCCCATGGGCACCCTCTTCCCATTTCTATGAGAAGCTCTTCGATCCTGTCAGAGTTCGGGTAGTCGCTGTAGTCAGGAAACGGTAGCGAGGACAGATCTGCGATCAATGGCTGTGGTGGGTTGCGCACTACGGTTTCGCCATGCCTGTGAATGGTTCCCTTCACGGAGTCGAGGTCTAAGGCTCCTTTCAAGGTCTCAGCTAGATCCTTGATAATTGGCTCGCCTTCTCCGTCAGCTACGACATCAATCTGGTCGAAGATCTCGATGAGACGCGCGCCAAAGTTTCCGTGACAGGCAAATCCTCCGAAGACGGTAAGCGTATCAGGACTTAGTGACTTGATCGACTTAGCTAAGAATAGTCCTGGGATAAGTTGTGTTAGGGTTACGGCCGAGATTCCGACGAGCTTGTAGTCGGTCCACCTAATGCTTTCAGTCCACTTGTTGACCCAGCCTTGTGCTTCAGATTGAAAGAATGCCAGACGATCTTCAAACTCGTAGCCCTTGTTCTCTCTCACAACATTCTTCACTGTCTTTAGAATTTTCTTGCCTTTCCCCCTGTAATACTTCGGGAAGAGCATCGAGGAAAAGGAATACAGTGAGAGGATAGCGTCCTCTGGTTCGATTACGTCAAGCTCATCGGCTAAGAAGTTGTGGAACTCGCCGTTCCAATGTCTGCAATCACTTCCGACATTAGCGGAGGAAAGAACAGACTTCAAGTAGCTGATGGCGAGTGAAGGATACCAGTAGACTCCTCCGATGAATTGTGATACTAGATGATGGATCGGAGGATCCACCAACATTATCTCAGCTACCAAGGGCTAGACCAACCTACGTATCTTCATTGGACGTTTCCAATAATCAACGTTGTCATGGACACAATTCTAGGAGACTCTTACTTCAAGCTATTAATTAACCATTTGGCTAATGAGTTGCCTGTGCGATCATGACTGATCTTGCCCCGCGGGACTTTTCAGACATGAGAAAGCTTGGCACGGCACTGGTATCTAGTCATATGTCCAATTTCATCTGACGAGGCTTACAGTAGAGAAAAACTCTCTGTCTTAAAGCTGATCTGTTCTCTAGAGATTACACTATGGTATCTTGACAACGATAATCAGCGGGAAGAAAGAAAACGACCAAAAACAATATAGGGCGCAAAGTTACAAGATACTGTCACCTTCAGCGGTTGTCTAGAGGTAGTTGGAATGAAGCAGCAAGTTGTGAAGAAGGGGAGACGAATAGTCTACAAGAAACTGCAGAAGAGAAACTCCAAGACGGTAATGATGGATCCGAAACTCGGGTAGCAACCAGTTCACTCCTTCTCAAGCCCATATCAAAGATGTTTTCAGTCGTAGCAAGGCTGGCGTGCGGTAAAGATTTGTTTTTCTTTCTGGTTCAATAGCGCTTTCAGATTCGCCTCCTGTAACTAGTCTAGCTATTCAGTCACTCGACTGCCTATGTCACTAGGTTTCTTCCGTAACCTTGGGTAAATTCGTTGGAATAAAGACTTTGACGGTGATTAACGGATCAAGAAAATGCGCGAGAGTCTCCCACAAATGTTATTTAAAACTGCATCTACGTACAAGGAGATGTGACGTGAGATGTTAACTTTCCAAATGCTGCTCGTGGAGTGATGAGTAACGATGCCCGATGTAAGCAGGCTTTTCAAGCCGTACATCAAGGAAGTTGAGCCATACAACCCCACAGCGATTCTGAGAGCCTTGTACAAGGATCGGAGTGATTTCGCAAGAATGATGGGGAATGAAAGCCCCTATCCTCCTTCTCCCAAAGTCAAAGAAGCAATGAACGCAACGTTCAACCAATTGGGCTGGTACCCTGATTCGTCTTATTTTGAGTTGCGTGAAGCGCTCTCATCCTATACCGGACTCCCAAGTGCCAACATTATGGTAGCGGATGGCTCAACTGAATTGATAGATCTCATCTCACACTCATTCATTGAAACGGGAGATGAAGCGATACTTTCCATCCCGACGTACACAGTGTACCGGATGAGGTTGCGCGTAGCCGGAGCGAAAATTGTGGAGCTTCCGAAGCTTAAACCTGACTTCAGGTATGACGTGGATAGTATACTGAGAAACGTGAATCCTAGAACCAAGATCATTGTAGTGATCAGACCAGATAACCCCATTGGGAATATCGTGCCTGAAGAGGATGTGAGAAAGATCCTTGACTGTGGCGCTACCGTCGTCGTCGATGAAGCCTACTATGAATTCTGTGGGAAAACTTTGACACACTTGATTGACAAGTATGACAACTTGATCCTGCTTAGGACGCTATCCAAGGCGTTCAGCTTGGCTGGTCTAAGAATTGGCTACGCATTAACCAACGTCAAGATAATCAAGTACTTGGAGAGGGCTCGACCTGCCTTCATGGTGAGCTTGTTAGCTGAGAAGATAGCTGTAGCCGCCTTGAAGGATCGAGAGTACGCCCGTAGAAATGTTGAGAACATAGTCAAGGGAAGAGAGTTTCTCCTGAAGGAATTCGCTGAGATAAAGGGATTGAAACCCTATCCCTCTGAGGCAAACTTTATACTGCTGAAAATAGAAAATGCTAAACTACCAGTAGGAAAGATAATGATGGGACTAATGAAACAAGGAATCCTTGTGAGGGACTATACTGATGTAAAAGGTCTTCCTGGGGAATATGTACGTATAACTGCTAGCAAAATGGAGGATAATTTGAAGTGTGTTAAAGCGCTGCGCGAACTATTGGAGGTGTAGTGGAGGATGGCTGAGGTCAAATATATCCTGGCACATGATATTGGGACAGAAGTGAATAAAGCTGCTATTGTTAGCCCAGATGCGAAGATAATTGGAACCGCGTCTGTGGAGTATGGTGTCTCCTACCCTAATCCGGGTTGGGCAGAGCAGGACCCCCGAGTCTATTGGGAAGCTATAGTGAGGACGACCAGGGAGGTCTTGACGAAGACTAAGGTCAAGCCGTCTGAAGTCGGTGCAGTGGTCTTTGACGCCATGATGGCATCAATTGTCCCCGTAGACGATGAGGGCAAGGCGTTGCGACCAATTCTATTGTGGCTTGATACCAGAGCGTCTAAGCAAGCTGACAACCTCATGATGATCTTTGATCCTATGGAACTGTTGAGGAGACCAGTGATACCTGCAATGTCAGCCAAGGACCAGATTCCAAAGATAATGTGGATAAAAGAGAAGGAACCTGAAATCTTCGCTAAAGCGAGTAAGTTCATCGACGTCAAAGACTACTTGATCTACAAGTGCGTGGGAGATTTCTTCGTCGATTGGAGCTGTGCCTCGGTTGACGGAATGTTCAATATGAAGACAAACAGACTCGAAAAAGACATCATCGAGAAAATCGGACTAACAGAGGAAAAGTTAGCCAAGGTTGTGAGAACAACTGACGTGGTCGGCAACCTGACTAAGGAAGCGTCTCACGAGCTAGGGCTAACCGAGAACAGTCGAGTCGTCTGCGGCTGTGGAGACGTTCCTGCTGTCGGCATAGGATCAGGAGCAATAAAGAATGGTAACCCACACCTCTACATGGGATCATCTGGATGGATAGCTCTCCACATGGACAAACCTATGTTCGATCTGAGTGGCGTCGGAACAATATGCTCAGGAGACCCATCGAAGCTACTACTTCTCGGTCAAATGGAGAATGCCGGAGCCTGCCTAAAGTGGTTCAAAGATGAACTCTGCGACGCTGAGAAGAGAACTGCCGAGGAAACTGGAAAAGGTGTCTACCAAATTCTTGACGAGGAAGCTAATCAGTCCCCGCCAGGAGCGAAGTGTCTTATCTTCGCGCCGTGGATCCTCGGCGAGAGATGCCCCTTCATAGACTCAAGAGCTAGAGGCGGATTCATGAATCTGGCTCTAAACCACACCAAAAAGGACATGGTTAGAGCAGTGATGGAAGGAGTAGCATACAACACTCGATGGGTCCAAGAGATCTTTGAGGTCAACCTGAAGCAAAAAATCACTTCTTTGAACGGTGTGGGAGGAGGAGCCAAGAGCCCGATTTGGCTACAGATATTCGCAGACATACTGGGCAAGCCAATCAAGCAAATCCATGTTCTACAGGATGTCGGAACAGTAGGGGTAGCGATGGTTGCAGCTGTTGGTCTAGGCGTATACAAGGACTTCGATCAGCTTGAAAAGCTCTTCAAGACAAAGGCAACTTTCAATCCTATCGAAGAGAACACGAAAAACTACGCCAAGTTATATGATGCATTCAAGAAAGTGTACAAGGGACTGACCCCGATTCACAATACGCTAAACAAGTGAATAGTGAAATCTAAGACAGATGTAGTCGCTTTCACGTACTACATTTCCCATTTCTTGATGTGCACCGATTGGGTGGAGTCACCTTTTTTCTTCACGTGATACGATTCAGCAACTTGTTTACCGAAGGCACTTCCCCAGCTAGAGAGTAGTAGTGATTGGATAGAAGTAGAATGGAGTCTATAAGAGGGGAGTGGGCCTTGCTGCTGATTCTCACAGTTTTGAGCACGGAAAGTGAGGTGGCAAGCAAGATGATCCCTATCGGAATGACGAAGATCAGGTTCCAGGCACCTAGTCCTGCAAGCACCGAGTGCAGGTAGAACGTTAGGAATACCGACGGGACCAGTGCGATGATAAAGGTTAAGAATGTCTTCCTCAAAGCTCTGGAAAAGGCTTTCCTCTTCCTTTGAATCGTCGCTACAACTGTCTCCTGAAGATGTTCTAGTCTACCTAGAAGTCTTATGTTCTGCCTGGCTAGAGATTGATACATTGTTTTGTTATTTTCGAGCTGTTCAGATTCCTGTGTGCTTGTTGCGATAACAAGGTCAAGTAGGGCAACGTCGTAGTCGAGGGTCCTGATGTCTCTTTCAGCTTCGTTTCTCTTTAAGTAGACAATCTCTGTGAGGCGCTGAAGTGTTTGGATGTTTTCGCCGACGATTCTGAGAGCGCGGACAAAGCTGCTTACGATCTGAGTTAGGTACTTCAGGTCTTTGTATTCGGTGTTTTTTATGTTCTCAGTTGAGAACGTTGGGGATCGTTCAGTGAATTGAGAGAGCCTTAGGAGGCTTGTTGAGAGACCCTGCAAAGCCGCAGTTTCAAGGGTTGTTCTGACAGGTGTGAGGAAGAGATGTTCAGTTGCCTTCCTCAGTTCCCCTACACGTTTGGCTCTTCCGAAGATCATCAGCCTATTCTTTATCGGTTCAAAGAGAGCAACGGCGTGAGTGGTCTGCATTACTCGTGGGTTTTCTTTAAGTCGGCCGAAGTGTTCACTCATCCCTTTGAGCATGGTTTCAATGCTCTTTTCGCCTATTACTTTCTCTCTTCTGAAGGCGCCTTCATCATAGATGCTTGCTGATGTGGAAATGTCTTCCAGAAACGAGTATTCGAAGTCTTTTGGATTTAGCTCAGAGAATGAATCCGGGAGAAGATCAACAGACCATATGAAGCACATGAATGACTTCAAAAGCTGACCTATGTTTAAGTATACTTTCTCAATTCTTTCATTGAACGCGTTAACAAAGTCTCTTCGCTTCAAGAGGGAGGCGGCTTTGCTTGAGTTGCTCTTATCGATCATGTAGAACTCGCTGGTAACCCTGTCCTTTGTCATTGCTTTCATAAGTTTCTTGACGTATGAGTTGTAGTTGTTCCTAAGAGTATTCTCGTACCGGATCGCTTCGCTTCTGAGCTGGGTAAATGATTTATTTACGCATTTGTTCAAAGATAGCTTCACTGTAACGAGTTCTCCTTGATCCTCGACACTATAGTCTTGGGAGATTCTCTTGGCACACTTACCCAGTTTCTTCAGGAGTTTTCTTCTTAATGGGTTGAATAGGATTGGCGCTAGGAAGACTGCTGAGAGGTACATTCCGTCAACCGAGAGTGCTTTGGCGCCAATTCTCTGCACTCTTGACGCGGCGGTTTTCAGCGGAAGATACGTCATTGCGTAGAGTCTTACTGAGATGAATGTGAGAAGCCCTAAGCTGCCGATTGCAACTCCGATACTAATTAGCACGCTTTCGATGTTTGGGTTAGACATGCCCGTGATCGTGGCTATGCTGCCGATTAGGTTGTCCAGCTGTGTCAATGCGTCCTCAATTATGTAAGCGAAGAAGAGATACGAGAGGTATATGGCAAGTACAGACCAGAGAAGCGAACTCACACCGTACAGGAACATGGCTAGCCTTTGTTTGCGACTATATTCGTCGTACTTTGAATTTGCTGCGTGAGGACCCTTAGTTAGTAGAGTTTTGATGTACCCGAAAGCTTCTGACCTGAGGTTTGGGATGTTCAGTATGTCCATGAGAGCATAGTACCCATCTGTCTCCAACATGGGAGCCATATTCAGTAAGACAATGTAATATGAGAAGAAGAAAGTCATCTGAAACAGATAGGTAACGCTTGGGATGACATCGAAATTGGCAAGGAGCCCGGCTACGGATCCGATGAATAAGGTTGAGAGGGGTCCCACAATTGAGACGAGTACCCTCTTCCCACGTGATAAACGCCAAGACTCACTCGTGTCACAGTAAAACATGGGAGTAAAGTAGTACAGCCCAGTTCCCAGCTCTCCAGGATTGACTCCGAAATGGGTTAACGCTAACCCGTGAGCTAACTCATGGATTATGAGTATTGGAAAAATCAGAACGATGGAGAAAATGAGGAAACCCAAGATTGTTGAACCCTGCATTGAGAAGCTCGGCTTTGATGAAAGAGTACTGAGGAAGACATCTCTCAACAGGAAAGATGTGAAACCCACCAAGGCTATCACAAAGATGAGGAAATACCTGGTGAAGAATATTCTGGTGAGCTTGTAGAGTCTCTTGAACACGGCAGAGGATTTTGACGCATTGAGAATCGGCACGTTTACGACCAGAGGAGAAACAAACTCTGGTTTAAGCACACCTTTTCTTCCAGTCTTCTCTGTGTTGCCCCAACCAGTCTTGGTCTCCACGTCTTCAATGAGCTTCTCTCTAGCTGCAAAGTTTATGAACTCCTCCACATCGTCAGGGTTGTGCTTGTCTGCAAGTCTCCTCTTTATGGATGATATTGAGTGTCGCCCGTCCATGAGTCTCCAGATCAGGGCTGCACTCGAGTCGACGAAGTATGTCTCTTCGTTCTCAATATTCGACAAAACGAATCTGTTCTTGTCGCTCTTGGAGATCTTGACTGCATCCCTTCTTCGGGGATGGAACTTGGGATCATGTCTTATCTTATAATAGATCTCCACGCCCAAATAGCTCCACCCCCAATTGACAAAGGCACATGCGGAGTACCTAAGAGGAGCGAGACAAGCACAAGACTAGTTTCGGTTCACCTTGCCACTCATAATTCTAGGTTTCCACATTAACCCTTGATGGAACCATTTCATAAATGTATCGTAATATCACAAGAGAACCATTAACACAAGAATCGACTCTCTTGTATGCGGAAATTCCTAAACTCTCACTGATCGTGATTTCGGATTGCGCCCTTCCACCATGTTGAGGGTAGTGAATTCTGAGAGAAAAACCTTTTAAGCCGAATCCCCCTAACGGGGCGAAATGGTCGTTGGGAGAAGACTTGAATTGATCGTAATGCTGCAACATGCCTCGAAAACTAACGCAACAATCTGGTGATCATCCTTTGAGCCAAACTCATAGGATTCTCACGGAGAGAAGAAACATACTCTTGACTTATGGCGTAGCCTTCATTATAGGAGCTATAATCCTGATTGTAGGTCTTTGGCAAAGTCACTGGGATTTTGGCGTCTGGTTTGATAATCCATTCGTATTCTGGACATTAATCTTCTCCACGACAATCGTGAGGCTGGTAGCGGGGTTTGGATTGATCCTAACCTGGATCGCCATCTTCGAGTTGTTTCTGACCATAGCATCGAGTATTGTGAAAGCAAGGAGGGTAGAAAGCTTAGTGAAGGATGCCAAAACCTCGGACATATCAAAGCGTGAAAGAATCTCCGGAGCGATAAAAGGTCTGAAGATTAGCGATACAACGAAATCGAACTTGATTTCGGAGGCATACAAAGGTCAGATGGTCTCAGCTGTATTGGAAGGAAAGAAGGGTCAGAAAGCCAAAAAGTGGGGGGTAATATTCTTCTTGGTAATAGTACCCCTTGCGATACTTGTTTACGCATTGTCGAGATTCATTTTATTCTGGCTGTATAATGCGGCATTAACTGTAACTGACGTTGCAATCCTGCTCATAGGTATATGGGGTTTAATGATAACGGTCTACCTTGGCCCGATAGCAAGAGGCGAACCTATAACACTCACCGGAAAGCTTGCTGAACTTAGGGACAGACTAAGAGAAGTTGAGATTAAGAAGAGTCTCTACGATGTCAAGAATAGGATCCTTAAACTTTGCCAGAGGAAAGTAAAGAAAGAATTAGCGGCGGAGGAAGCACCACGTGTGGAGGATTACGCAGAAGCCTACTCGGCGTCTCATGCGCAGGATCTGGCTGTGGAATATGAGAAAATGACATATGAGAAGGTCCGTGAAACGATACTTGCTTACAGGTATAGGATACGCGATGACCTTCTTCTTCCTTTTGCCCTCGGCTCGCTTATAATCCCGCCCATTGCCTTCGTATTCTTTGTCTTTTGGATCAGGGCATTCATACTTAGAAGAGAAGTTGGACGGACTTTGGCTGAGAGATTAATAGTATTGGGGGGCGTGCTACTAGCTGGTCTTTATGCTTCAGGTGAGGTCATATTAATGGCGATCTACCCAGTTGAACAGCACTCACTACTGGTAGCACTTACTGGAACATATCTTGCTGGAGCGTTCATAGGGTGCGTGATATTCATATGCCTGGTCCGCAAAGGGTTGTGAAAGAGTTCTGGTGACAAGGGGTTGCGCCACGACTGGGTACTGTTTTAATCATAGCTTCCTAAGCTAGCATCTTCCCTAGGAACTATTATGGGGTTCAAGGCATAACCAGTTATGTTGAGCTCATCATGGAAGGGATAGTATTATCTGCTTCTTCGTTACTAGTGAAATGCTTTTTAGTTGTGTGTTACAAGATTATCTTTGGTGGTGAGCATTGAGAAAGCCGATAAGTGAAGCGTTGCTTGGCAAAATGGAGAAAGTTCCAACTTCTATGATACGTATGGCCCTGATGAAAGGACTAGGATTATCTGAAGAGGATATTCGTAATAAGCCATTCATAGGCATAGCTAACTCCTTCTTCGAATTCAACCCAGGACACACTCACCTGAGGCAGATAAGTGAATGGGTCAAGAGTGGAATCTGGGAGGCGGGTGGCGTTCCGTTCGAGTTTGGGATCCCAGGACCCTGTGACGGCATTGCCAATGGGCTCGAGGGTATGCGATACATTCTTCCTCTTAGAGACGTCATAGCGGATAGCATTGAGCTGATGTCCAAGTCCCATTACTTTGATGGATTGGTCGTGGTGACAAGTTGCGACAAAATCAATCCAGGAGGTTTAATGGCTGCAGCGAGGCTTGACATTCCGACTATCATCGCGACTGGGGGACCGGCATTCATGGCTGTGGAGTTCGCTCCTGAGAGGGTTACTGACTTCGCGAGGATGAGCCCCAAACAGATAATGGAAGCGGTCTCTTGTGCAACCTGTGGAGCGTGTGAGATAGCTGGAACAGCATCGACAGGGCAGTGTTTAATGGAAGCACTAGGCATGGCTCTGCCCGGTTCAGGTACAATCCCCGCATTCCATACATATAGACTGAACTTGTCGAAGGAATCGGGCAAGACTATTGTGAAGATGATTGACGCGAATTTGACTCCATCGAGGATAATGACTTACAATTCTTTCGAGAATGCAATCATGGCTCTGATGGCTATAGGTGGATCCACTAACTTCGTGATACATTTACCTGCAATCGCCCATGAACTCGGGATAAAACTTGAACTCGAACTCTTTGACGAGATCTCAAAGAGAGTACCCTGCCTCTGCGGAATTTACCCCAGCGGTTCAAACATGATCCTAGATCTCTACAAAGCTGGAGGCATGATGGGAGTTCTAAAACGAATTGAAAGCATGCTTCACAAGGAATGTCTCACAGTATCAGGGAAGACCATAGGCGAGGTCATCAAGATCGGACGTGTGACCAACGATGAAGTAGTTAGGCCGCTTGGCAAGCCATTCCATGCACAAGGAGGAATAGCGGTACTCAAAGGAAACCTAGCACCAGAAGGGGCTGTGGTTAAACATTCCGCCGTCCCGGAGAACATGTACGTCTTCAGTGGAAAAGCAAAATGTTACAGTAGGGAAGAAGATGCAATCGAAGCAATACTGAGGAAAGTCATTAAGCCAGGCGACGTGATTATCATACGGTATGAAGGTCCAAAGGGAGGACCAGGGATGAGGGAAATGTTTTCGGTAACGACATCACTCCAGATGTACGGACTCGACAAATCAGTCGCCTTGGTCACGGACGGTAGATTCTCAGGCGCCACAGGAGGACTCGCAATTGGACATGTTTGTCCAGAAGCTGCCAGCGGTGGACCGATTGCTGTGGTCAAGGATGGCGACTCCATCACGATTGACATTCCAAACAGAAAACTCAACTTAGAGATACCTGAAGCAGAACTAAAATCAAGGCTTCAGAAGATAGAACCACTTAAACCAAAGGTCTCAAAGGGATATATGGTTCGATACGCGAAGCAAGTCTCCCCAGCTTGCACAGGAGCCTATCTTGATTGATCCAGACCCCTTATTACATGGGTCCGCTCGGAACTAAAATGTGGAGGATATGTTAGATGACGGAGGATGTGGGAGGAAAACGAAAGCAAGACAAACGTAAGGGCAATGATCAGTATGACGTAGTCTACTTTGTCAACCACTCACATATGGACAACACTTGGGGCGGAACTCCTCAGGAATGTCTCGACAAGAATCTGGAGATACTCGATGAAGTTCTCAAAGTTTGTAAGGAGCAACCCGAGTTCCGCTTTTCCCAAGAAAACGTTTACCCCCTATACGAGTTTGTCAATAGATACTCTGAGTGCTCAGACGAAGTTACCGATCTCCTAAAGTCGGGTAAGTTGGAGGTTGGAGGAGCATATATTCAACCAACAGTGGACTACTGTTTTGATGAGTGCATTGCAAGGAACCTCTACTATGGGAAAGGTTGGCTGAAGCGCTCTTTTGATCATGATACGCACGTTGTTTATGAGGAAGACGTGCCGGGTCACACGTTGCAGATGCCTGAACTCCTGAGGAAGGCCGGTGTGAGGTATTTCAAGATCTCACGTGGTCCGCCTTCAATATTCCGCTGGGTTGGCCCAGACGGCTCAACCGTGTTGACTTATCTTGCTGAGTATTCGTGGTCTCACCACGCCTTACTTGGAGAATCGCCCGAAGAAACTTTGGCCAGGTTACCAGAGGAGCTGCGAAAGGCCAGAACAAACTACAAGATAGGCAATTTGATGATCCCGGACGGAGACGATTGGACTTTTCCAAACCTAAACTTAATTGAGATAGTCAAAACTTGGAATGAGAAAGTCGGAAAGCCCAAACTAAAAATCAGTACGGTTCAGGAGTTCCTTTCATCTGTGGAGAAGGAAGAAGGGATCCCCACCGTAAGCGGAGATATGCCCAACCAGTGGGTTGGCGTGTCGGCAGTTGAGGCTGAGGCGACACGGAGACTTAGAGCGATCCAGAACATGATCTTCTCAGCTGAAGAGTTCATGTCGATTAGTACCCTTCTTGGTAACGAGCACGATTTCAAGGCAATAGAGGAAGCTTGGAGACTCATCCTTCTAACAGCTGATCACAATTGGGGTGGGAAAGACCCGAGCAAGCACGGGGAATTCTGTGACGAGGAGAAGCTGAGGTACATAAAGGAAGCTAGAAGCATTTGCAAGAAACAGCTCGAGAAGGCCCTAGAAAGAATAGCTGCCGGCATAGACACAACGTCAAAGTCCGGAGAAGATGAAGTTCCACTTGTAGTTTTTAACCAGCTTTCTTGGGCGAGAACAGACGTAGTTGAACTTGAGATCGATAGCGGATTAGATCCCGCGAAAATACAGGTCAGCGCCCACGATGGAGCATATGTCCCATCACAGACAAGCATTGTTGGTGAGGATGAGGGAAGAAGAAGAATTCGACTGACGTTTGTCGCTGAGGAAGTTCCCCCAAACGGCTACAGAACGTACTTCATGAATTTCAAAGCTTCCTCAGTTGAGACAGAAACCTTGCTCAGAGCGGACGAAAACATACTTGAAAATAGATACTTTAGACTTGAAATTGACCCGAAAGGCAGAGGCATAGCAAACTTTTTCGACAAGGAGAGAGGCATCGAGATCGGCGGCGAGAGAGAGTGCAAACTAGGCCCAATGAAATTCAACTTCATACTAAACGAACTCTTCGGACTCGGATTGCAGCTAAGCGTGAAAAGAGTTCCCACAGTGAAGGACAGAGCTACAGACCTAATAACAGCGGACCCAACGGGGGAGATTTTCAGGGTAGGCGATTATCCTTGCATCGCAACAATAATTGAAGATGGACCAGTGAAAGCCACAATACGCATTGACGGGAAGTTCATAGACTCAAGCAGAAGGCAAGAGATCACAATATACGAAAAGTTGAAACGAGTGGACCTAACAACGAGTATTGACTGGTCTGGCAAGAACTTCGTTGCTATCATGCTGATGTTTCCGCTGAACCTTGAAAGTGGAAGTAGCACAGTTGTTAATGTTCCATACGGAGTGACAGAATTAACAGATGTTGCCCCCGGGTTTTGGGTTAAGCCCACTGACCCAGTGCAGTTCAAAGTTAGGGGTGTTCAACATTGGGTCGACGTTGCTGATAGTGGCGGGGGAGCAACTATTCTCACCAATTGGCCATGCTTCGACTTCACAATGGTGCAGGGTGCTGTCATCCTGTGGTCAATGGATAGTGAAAAGAGCTTCTTCTCTGGAGAGAGATATAGACAGAAGGGAATCCACACACTAACGTTCTCTATTGTACCTCACCGTGGTGGCTGGCGCATGTCCGAGGCCTACCGCCACGGGCTAAGCTTAGCATTCCCATTGATCTCCATCATAACTTCTCAACATTCTGCCGAACTCCCGAAAGAGATGAGCTTCATAGACATCGAAGCCCGAAACGTTGTTGTCACAGCGCTTAAGCAGGCCGAGGATGGGAAAGGACTCATAATCAGAATGTATGAAGCAGAAGGACTAGAGAAGTACTTCGAAGTGGAATTCTTCAGAGAAATCGAGGAGTCTTGGGAAACGAGTTTACTTGAGGAAAACAGAAAGAAACTGTCTCATCGCGAAAGACGGGTGAACCTTTCTGTTTCACCATACGAAATCAAAACAATAAGAGTGATGTTCAAGGGGATCGGTGAAACACAAACGGGATGACTCAACGAAGAAAAGAAGAGGTGTTCAGAGTTGAGTGAATTAGGGGACTATGTGAGTCTAAAAGAGTTCGATGGAAGTTCGGGCTGGTACGCTAGGGTTCACAGCGATGGTCTGAGATATATGAAGATCTTTGAGAAGCTCTCAGGCGATAGACTTAAGGAGGTGGCCCGTGCTCTAGGCGGGGAGGTCGTCGACAAGAAGTTTTATGATAACGTTGCTTGGACGGTTCAAGTTCGTCCTCTTCCGTACCTTCAGATATTGATGGTTCTGACGTTGGATCCTGAGTTTGGAAATGATTTCTTTACCTACTATTCAAGGTCAGCTTTAGGTGAGTCGCCAACTGAGGATATTATCGTTTACTCTTGGATCTTCATTTCGCTGCTAGCTAGGGAAGCGCAGAAGGCGCTCTACGGGCAAGAACTCAAGTTCGAGAAAGAGGAGATGGCGAAAGCGCTGCTCGAGGAAAGACTGAGAGTGTTCAAATACATTGATTCTTCAACCGCTAGGAAAGTATCGGAGAAGATAGGAGGCAGAAGCGCAGAAATAGGTGGAGCTACTTGGGCGATCGAGAAGGAGCCAGTTCCGAAGTTTAACATCACCTATTTGCTCAAGGGCGAGAAGGGAGAAATTATTTACGATATGGAGATGGTTGAGAAGTTTCACTATTTCCATGACTTCCTCTGGCTCTACTGCAACGCGATAATAAGGGAATCAAGAAAAATGCTTGGAGACAAGATACCGAGGCTATCAGCTTCAGGAATCCTCTAGGGTGGATTTCAAGCGACGCCCAGTATCTTGACAGCTTCCTCTACTTTTGCTCCTTCGTGCACCAGT
>JAUQYT010000232.1 GCA_030587605.1 Candidatus Njordarchaeum guaymasense | reverse complement strand
GGTCCACTTGGAACGCGGCCGATGCTGCTCATCGAGCTATGAACAAATAGGATATCGCCGGGTCTGACACCAAGTCTAGTCAAGCCTTCGACGATCTCAGCTTGGGTCACTACTCGCGCTCCTGTTGATCGCCGCTTCCTTCTTAGAATTCTGTACGCAGTGCGAGCAGGCTTTTCCAACGACTTCGGCAAACGATGAAATGCTTTCCTTGCGATTGGAGTCAACTGGCTGAAAGACAACTAGGAGTCTCCTCTTTTCACATTCGATATTCGGTGAGTGATGTGACTGGTTTCGTTGATACGCAAGGGCGGGATTGCCGGTACCAACTCTGTTCTTCTCTTCCCGTTGAATGTGACCTCCAGACCACTGAATAGTACCTCCCGCGCCCTCACTCTCCACATAGATGTGTGCTGTTCCCATTTAGGGTTAGCATATTGGCCTCTGGCCCTAGTGATGTGACTGTCAAGGCCACCAACCTTTCTTTCAAGATAAACAGGTCCAGAAAGATGGAGAGACGTGTTCCCGATGGGATACTAAGTAGTAGCAATAGACGATATGATGCGCGTCTTCAGCCAGTGAAATGGCTTTGGCAATGGCAAAGATCACATAGATCCCTCGTGAATAGTTAATGCCGCTCAGAAGCATTGGAGTAGGCTGTCGTTGCGGGGGCTTCTCTCTCACACAACCACCGCCGGATTGGCAGGTTCGACATCCTACATACGCAGGTCAAGTGAGAGAGCTGAGGAAGTCCTCAGTCTCTTGAAAGGACGTGTAGCTCTAGAAGGAAAGGTGATCCTGGATTTAGGTTGCGGAATAGCTCCCCTATCAGAAAGCTTCCAACGAATGTCTACGTTCCTGGTGGGCCTTGACGTAAGCGAACGTTGCGTGAGGGAAGCGCAGAAGAACACCTCTTTGGAGTTGGTCCTAGGCGATGCTACGTGGATACCATTCAAGAACGACAGCTTCGGCTTCATCCTGTGCAATGATGTGCTGGAGCATGTTCGAGACGAAGCGAAACTAATGCGAGAAGTTCTAAGGGTCCTTGCTTGTAACGGAGCAGCATATATCCAGTGCGCGAATAAGTATCAAATCATAGAGCCTCACTTTCTTCTCCCGTTTCTCTCGTGGATTCCTCGAACGTTGGCAAATATCTACGTCAAAATGGCTGGCAAAGGCAGGAATTACGAGGGTTACTTTCCGAAGACTCGAAAAGGTGTACTTGCGTTAGCCAAAGTTCACCGGACAGTGGACTTGACGTATGAGAGAACGCTCGCGAAAATTGAATCTCTTAACATTCAGTCGAAGGTGCTTCGACTAGTTGTCTCAGTAGCCAGAAAGATCCTACCTGATCGATACATCGCCGCAGTTGCTCAGAACTTCAGTATAGTCTCGATCCTTGTTTTCAAGGATTGATTATCTTAGCCGCAGCCACAAGTCCGGAGAGTAAGATGCATCTCATGAGGAAAGAACTATCAGGAGAGAATTTCCATATCCGAATCGTGGGCTCGCTTACATCGTAAGACACCTGATCGCATAGTCTGCGCGGAGCTTTCCTGAGAACTAAGGTGCCTTGGGAACCGCCCAGAAGAGAGAACGCATTTCTTGGCAGGTTCTCCGCGGTACGTCGCAACCAATAACCGGTCATCCGCAACGAACGCCAAATCTCCGTGATTGGCCTCGCGCGTTGAAAGAGAACTTAATACAGCCCAGTCTCCACAATCAAGAGTCATTGGGCGCGTATTGCAGACATGCAACCGACACATCAAGAAATATGATGCGGAGAGCCTGTCTGAATCATGGCAGGAAATCTCAGGAATAGAACAATGAGTTGAGACTCGACCTTGGCGAGTATACTGGTGGTGGGAAGTAGCAAGAATAAGGGCGGCAACCAGGTTGTGGTCGATGCCCTGAGAACCAGGGGATTCCGAGTCGAGTATGTCGACAAAGTAAGAGTTCCGAATCTGTTGAAGATAATGAACTTCGACGTGATCTACGGTCTCCATTTCCAGACCTGTAGCCGGTACACAATGGCTGCAGAAATGCTAGGTAAGAAGACCATCATTCATTTCGTGGGAAGCGATGCCTACAGATATGCCAAGGAGAATGGAATTCGCAAACTTGTCTGGAGAAACGTAGTGCATGCATGCGACCTAGTCCTCTACGTGGCCCCTCATCTGATGGAACTTGTGGGAAGCAGTGGGCGTGTTCTTCCACTTCCCATACGCGTCGATCTCTTCAAGAAGGTGAAAGAGAACAGGTCGCCGAAGAGAGACATACTCTACTACTGTCCAACCAGAGGAGACAGGGGCGAGGGGGGTGAGGTTACGTATCGATTAGACTGGGTCCTCAACTATGCTAAGAAACATCCAGAGGAGACAATAACCATAATAGGAAACCCCGGGCATCCGGCAGATTACAAGATCAGTATGCCCAATGTGGAGGTCATACCTTCCGTACCGTACAGTAAGATGGCTGAAGTCTACGCTCAACATAGAAAGCTTATCCGTATGACGACTCAGGATGGATTACCAACGATGGTAAGTGAAGCATTGCTCAGTGGTCTCGAGGTCATATTCAACGAGAAGAGAGTAACGGAGGTGCCGCCTGAAAGAGACCCGAAGGTCTTTGCCGATAGGTTCGAGGAGGAACTGCGAAGGATACTATAGGCCCTTTGGCTGGCTTCTGAGTATTCTATCCTCAGTCTTTTGGGTTTTTTATCTAGAAACAATCGAAGTGAATGCGCAGTCTCTACAGGTCGACTCTGATCACAATAGATACTAGAACAACCCCTTCAAGACATCCTGATTCAGTTGACCCATTTCATCAAATGTTTCCCCAGGCCTAATCATTGGTTTGACTTGAATCGTCAGAATAGATTATCAAGATGATTCAGCATAGAACGTGGTCTGGTGCCCCCGTTGGTCTGCAGGTATCGATCAGCTTTGGTGACAGGCGGGGCGGGCTTCATTGGGAGCCATATCGTAGACAGACTGATCGAAGAGGGATTCGAAGTTCGAGTACTGGATGATCTCTCAACTGGATCTCTGAAAAACATCGCCAAGCATTTGGGGAAGAACGGTTTTCACTTCTTGAAGGCCGACATCGGCAATCCAACCATGCTTAGAAATGCCCTGAAGGGGGTTGAAGTGGTATTTCATGAAGCGGCATTGACAAGCGTCCCCGACTCAGTAGTAGATCCTCTTCCCACGAATGAGGTCAACGCTACAGGTACACTGAAACTACTCAAGACCAGTGCCCAACTGGGAGTGCACAGGCTGATCTACGCCTCTTCCTCGTCCGTCTATGGAGAGCAAACGAAGCAACCGATCAAGGAAGACTCCGTTCCAAGACCTGTGTCGCCCTACGCTGTGTCCAAGCTTGCAGCTGAGAATTACTGCTCGACATTCAGCAGACTTGGACAACTCGAAACAGTATGCCTAAGGTACTTCAATGTCTATGGCCCAAGGCAGGGGCGCGGCCCGTACGGCGGCGTGATAAGAATCTTCCAAGATCGACTGCGAAGGAACAAGCCTCCAATAATCTACGGTGACGGCAAGCAGACAAGAGACTTCGTATCAGTTCATGATGCTGTTCAAGCAAACATGCTTGCGATAACAGTAGAGGAGGCTGCCGGGGAGATCTTTAACGTAGGTACTGGCACAGGAACCAGCATAAACGCGTTGGCAAAGATGATTATTGGGGCAAGCGGAAGAAGACATGTTCATCCGATTCATGCTCCCCCTAGACATGGCGATGTCAAGCATAGTTGCGCTGATATCAAAAGAGCACGCAGAATTCTTGGATACTTACCGACAGTGAGGCTACGGGACTATGTTCGCAAGCTCGCTGAGAAGAGGGACACCAAGCATCTGTAGGGAATCGGTCTTTGACAGGCAAACCGTAGACATTTTGCGCAGTTGTGAATGAAGGCTTTTTACAGATCTGTACTTCTATGCTTGGAACATTGACGGTGGACGTTTGATGGGCCTGCTCAGAAAGAAGCTGTTGAACGGAGAACGAGAACTGGGTGTATGGGGGGCAGGCTACGTAGGTTTCTCAACAATGGCCAACTTCGCGCTTAATGGAGCCTCCTGCGTAGGCACTGACATATCGGAAAGCGTTGTTGAGGCAATTAACGCAGGCCGAGTTCCGATTCCGAACATGGAGTACTGGCTTGGCTTTCCAGTGGAGGCTCTCGTAAGATCCGGGATGATACGAGCAACAACCAATTGGAAAGATCTCATCAACGATAAGATAGCCGTTCACATGATTGCCGTTCCGACGGAGAAAGGCGACCGACCTTGGGATGATGCACTGATAGATGTAGTCAAGAAGATAGCCAAACTACGCGATGTCAGAATGAATGAGCCCCCGCTCATGATAATAGAATCAACACTCACACCGAACAAAACAGATGAAGTCGTCATACCCATTCTTGAGCAAGAAGGCCTGAGAGTCGGGGAAGACATACATGTCGGAGTAGCGCCGCGAAGAGATTGGTTCATTAGCCCGGAGAAAAACCTCAAAACGCTTCCGCGAATCGTTGGAGGAACAACCCCGAAAACAACTGAGATGATTATA
>JAUQYT010000024.1 GCA_030587605.1 Candidatus Njordarchaeum guaymasense | reverse complement strand
AATCTGTTCAGCGATACTTCTAGAGTCTTCGATAGTGGTGTAGCCCGAGCCCAGGCTTAAGGATTGCGCGCTGAAGGCTTGGTCAGTACTTACCGGTATTTACCTTTCGAATAGATGCCAAAAGGATTGTTGAGATGTCTATTTAAACACCGGAAGTCTTAACTATTTTAACGAATATTTACCTATATTTTCCCGTCTAGAGATAGACGGACTTGAATCTTGGCGGTCATCCGTCTAGATGAACGGATATGATATTTCTAGGGATGGGTGCAGGAGGGCCGAGGAGGGGCCCAGATGAGAAAGAATACCCAACTGGAAAGGAGATAGGCTATAGGTGCCTAGGCTATGAGATGAGCCGAAACCGAACAGAAAGGAGGAGAAGAAAATGAAGAAGATAATGGCAATAATAATAGTAACGCTGTTTCTGGCAAGCATAACAACAATTGGAGTTGTAGCTGCATATCCAACGGGTTATTCTCTCGAAACTGCTGGGACCGGATTCGCCGAACTGAGCAGTGAGCAGTGGCATAGCTTTAATAGAGCAGTAAAAATGGGAACAGTAATAGGCTCTGACAGGGCTAACATCTTATTTAATGGTGGTCCACAGCTTAACACGATATTTGCACTTTCATATTGGGGCTACACTGTTCAAGCCGGGACCTTTGGGCAGCTCGCGCCTTGGATAGCAATATATCTTCACACAGAGTCTGGTAAAACACTGACAGATTGGTTCACTGACTACGATGCAGGTAGTCCAAATGTCTACTTCTTGCAGGCTGAGCCTTACTATACCTACTACGACCACAACGGCGTGAATCCACCGTTGAATACGTGGATGAAATGGGATGCTTTCGATTCTGCTATTCCGCTTGAGTGGGAGTCACTTGAAAGCACAGGGAGCCCGCACGGTGCACCCACGCTGGCGCAATATGTGACAGGTGCCATCCAATACTACTCTAGCAGGGAATATGGAAGCTTGTACATAGTAGCGATAAGAATCAGAATGGGATATGGTGGTCCCTGGGTCAACACTCTTGCCTACGTTGACGATGTCACCATAAACGACTATTTCGAAAACTTTGGAGTTGACGCCATAGCGGGTCTCGAAGACCTCAAAACTGAGATAACCGATTTACCTGACGGAGATTTTAAGTCTCCTGCTGCGGATAGGGAGGCAGCTCTCATCGGCAAGATCAACGACGTAATTACCAAAATCGATGCAGGCGATTATAAGGGTGCCATCATGAAACTGTTGTCTGACATTAAACCGAAGCTAGACTACTCCGCTAAGCAAGCCTGGCTGGTAGAACCTCATCAAGAACTGCTTGATAAGATAGACACGATAGTGGAAGGTCTGTTATAGTGAGCCGATAAGCGGGTCTATCCCGCTCCCCTCCTTCCTTACACATGCTTTCTGGGGTGCTCCTCTATCCTTTCTTCTCAGTCAATTCTCCGATAGTCCACGGGAGATTGTATCAGGAACTTGGGGCTGTCTCAAGTGGATCTCGCTCCAATAAGTCGTGTGGACGGGACCTTGGTGTTCTACATCTTCACTTTCATCTGAGTTGATTTACTGTCTTCTTCAATCGATAGATCCCTTTGATCAAATCTCTTGTGGACCTCTCGACCCCTCTATCATGCGTCAGATGGCCAGCCAGTAATGGAACATTGTTCTTGAAGAATTTCTCCGCCGAAAGCGGCAGGTCCCATTCGATTAAACCGTGGCAGACACCATCCAAAATCAACATACCAAGATTCTCCTTAGCGAGCGGATGAAACATGGAGTCGATCAACCTATTCAAATCCCCAAGCGTATACTCTCCCCGCCTCTTTCTCAAGAAAACCAACCATTCAAACAGAATGGTCCCATAGGCTAATCAGTTTTGTTGAACCCTTTTTCCACGCCTTCGCAAAATCAACTGGGCCTACCGATAGTGGGCACAGGCACATGCTAACAAGTCAGGGGTTGAGACTTAACCAACCCACCAAGGGACCTACACAGACAAAAAAGGTTCAAATTCAGTCGGCCGCACCAAGAGAGGGGGGATATAGATAGAATGCGGGTTTTGGGTTACACGCGGATGTTATGTAAAAGTTAGGTGGAATCTTTCTTCCTATCGGTTTTTCCCGCAAGAAATTGAAGAAAAAGCTTCATGAGACTAGCGTGTCGACCTACTGTCTTGCTAACTCTCCTCGGTTCTAGTCTCTTCTCAAAATCTTTCCACGGATCTTTGCCCATATCTGTTATGAACCCTTTTCCAGAGGCTAAGACCTCTTGGTGTTTTATGACAAGTTCAGAAAATTTCATGGCAAAGGGTTTGAGGTGTTTATACAGATAGTCTTCGAAAAAATCTCTATGAACAACGTCGATTGCTAGCAAAACACCTGTCCTAGGATGCCAATGAGAAGCGCCTTCAATTTCTTCTGTTTTATGTCTTATAACTCTCACCCAAGGCAAGAGTGTTACGTCGTGGGAGTTCGCTGATACGCGAACCCCGACCATTGGGGCATCTAGTACTCCAATCCCAAGAACTAGATGGAGGTCAAAATACATTGCTGCTTTATGCGGTGCTTCAACTTCTTGAAAGTGATACATTGCTTTCAGAATTGGGAGAACAAGCTTGTGGAATGGCTCACTACCTCCGAGCTTTGCTTTTGCCCCTTCATGCATGCACTGAGTGAATGACATGCAAGATTCTGCATCTCTCTTAAACGGATGAGAGCCCAGTCCAAGAGCTTCTAGAATAGGTAAATTCCAAGTGGAGGGGTCGTCATCCGATGTAACAGCGATTTCCTCATTATGGAATAAGCCGGCAAGCAGAGGGAAGTTAGCGGGCGAGACCTTACTTAAAGAGAGGAAAAAGACGTATGGTAAGACTGATTTTTTACATTCGATTATTAGATCCAAAGTTGGACGAACTCTAAGTTCCGGGGAAAAATCGTATAGCCACTTTTCTGCCAATATGTCAATGGTTCTTGGCTCGCCAGAGTCCCCATCAATATAACTCCACTCTTCTTGCACATGAAATTGTGGACGTAATAAATTACCTATGGTTGTTTGTAAGGGGTAACCCGATTCTAGGACAGCGTCAAGAACATCTCTCTCAGATATTCCTGAACCAAGTTTATTGGTTGGTGGGTTATTTGGTGTAGCACTCATTTTGAACTCACCCTTTAGGTAATGTATTTGAAAACGCCAAATTCTTTGGAGGAGAGCGTCGTTACTCCAAAGTTCAGCACTTTCTTGAGGCCATTGAACAATGAATCTAATATTTTGAGATCTTTTTCTCCTATGTTTTTCAAAGCTTCTTTGAAGTACTTGT
>JAUQYT010000185.1 GCA_030587605.1 Candidatus Njordarchaeum guaymasense | reverse complement strand
CGTATCTAGCGGCGGGCCCAAGATGGGTCTTGGGGCCGATAGGAGTTCTATGGTGGGGCTTGCACAAACCTGGAGCCGGCCCCGCTTTTTATCACGTAACGCACCCCAGAAGGAATTAAAACAAGATGACTCCTGTCCGAAAGTGGCAAATAGCCCTTCCACAAATACTGTATCGAAACTAAACATGTTCTCCAGAGTGAGTTTTATGATAAGAACAAAAATCTGTGATATGTTGGAAATAGATTATCCTATTATCCAAGCGGCAATGGGTCCTTTCGACACAAAGGATCTTGCAGTGGGAGTGGCTTCGGCGGGTGGCTTCGGAATGGTCAGCCATCCTGTTCCTCAGATTGAAGGGGGCGCCATCGCCCTGGTTATGGGTGGAGAAGCTCAGCAGAGGGCGATCAATTCTGTCAAAGAGAAAATGATTGGAGCTGTCGTGGAAGTCGGTAGAAAAGCTAAAGGAAACTTCGGTGTGAATCTTCGCGTTGCTCCCGAGCAGCCTGATGTGCCTTTCCTACTTGAAGCTTTAATCGAAGAGAGGGAGAAAGACCCGAATCTGCAGAAAAAGCTAAGAATGGTTCTCTGCTCAGCGGGGGATCCTGCACAGCCTCATCTCAAAGCAATAGAGGAAGCAGGTATGCTCCGGTTTCATAATGTTCCAAGTGTTTATCATGCTAAGAAAGCAGAGAAGTCGGGGGTCGATGGGATCATAGTAACGGGTTATGAGGCTGGAGGACACGTAGCTTACGAACCTCTTCACACGTTTGTAGTTGTTCCGGAGGTTGTGAAACAAGTGAAGGTTCCGGTGATCGGTGGAGGTGGGGTGTGTGACGGGAGAGGTCTCGTTGCCATGTTAGCTTTTGGAGCATTGGGAATCTACATGGGAACTAGGTTCATTGTGACGAAGGAATGCGAGTTCAACAACAAAGTCAAGGAAGCTATCATGAATTCCTCTATCAAGTTCCAGAAAGAAGCAGGTACGATTGTCACGCAGGGAGTATTTGGACCTTTGAGACACTTGAAGAATAGATATTCTCTGAAACTATATGATCTAACACAGAAGATGAAGAACAAAGAGATTACTGTGCAGGATGTCTGGGCTTATGAGTCTGAGGGAATGTACAGAGCCAAAGGACCAGAGGGCAACCTTGAAGATGGGGCCATATGGGCAGGACAGGTCGCGTTAAGACTGCATGAACTGCTAACCTGCAAAGAACTGATAGCAGTGATAATGAATGAAGCCGAAGAGATTATGAAAAGCTTCGCAGGAAACTATAGCGCGCGCTAGAGGTTTTCTGTCATCCGTAGAGTAGATTGCTGGGTGACCTATTGTTAATCTGTGATTCCGTATCCGCTGGTTACTGGGTCTTGGAACAGTGCTAGCTGCGGTGGGAAGAAGCTGAAGAGCGAGAAGCAAATCAACAAGAAACTTAGAGCTATCAGGGCAACCTTGTCCCAAGTTTGAGGCTTTGGACTCGAAGTCAATAGTCTGTAGCTTACGATCTGCCCGATCACAACTGCGACTATGAAGATCAAGATGTCGAGTATGAATACGTCCGCTCCGAGGATAGCTTTGTACGAGTAGAATAGGATCGTTATGGTGAGGGGCATCAGGTAGATTCCAGTAGTTTTTGCTGTCAGAAAATTATTCGTTGACTTCCTTATGAATTTGAATTTGGCAATTGCCCATAGTAGTGCAGGCCAGAATGCCAATTTGAGATGTTCCCACGTACTCTCATTTACCGCCGAGAACAGCGCTACTGGCAAAAATCTGCCTGACAATTCGAACGTGAAATGTAACATAGATCCGACGAGAATTGTGAAGACGGTGCCGCCTATCTCCCAATTGAGTACTGGATTCTTCAATCTTGGACCTCCTTCTGGTTCGCTGTTCCTATGATGGGGTTCTCCTTTCTTTTGGTTTTACCAGTTCGACACGATCTTCCCAACGCCTTAAATATGTCTCATGAAGCTACACACTCTGGTTGATAAATCAGCCGAAAGCAGTTACTACGATGTGGTCGTCGACGATCGTATGACGCCTCATATCGATTATTGATGGTCTATGTCGAATCTTTCGGGGAATGCAACCATGGAAGGTCCTCCTCTCAAAGTGATTGCGGAGAGACTCGCAGTCTTCAAAGGAAAGAAGGTCAAGTCTGCGTCAGGGACAGCGAAGATTGAGAAGGAGGCCACCATTGGAAAAGAGGTTGAGGGTGTGTTCAGTAGAGGCAAGAACCTGTTCATAAGGTTCGCTGATTTCTCCTTTAGGATACATTTCCTGATGTTTGGAAGCTATAGAATTAATGAGATCAAGAGCGGGGCGAAAGCTCGCCTATCCTTGGCTTTCAATGACGGGACTCTCAGTTTCTATAACTGCCCTGTGAGTATTCTCAGAAATGATGAGATTGAGAAACTTTATAATGAGAATATCGACATAACTTCGGAAAAATGGGATCTTGAAAAGGTTATGGAGCTCGCATCAAAAATGCGGAATGAATTAATTTGTGATGTTCTTCTTGATCAGAATGTTTTTGCAGGTGTTGGTAACATAATCAAGAACGAAGCTCTATTCTTGGCGAAGGTTCATCCCTTAAGTGTCGTAGGGAAGATACCAGAAGAGAAACTGAAAGAGGTTGCGTTGAAAGCTAGGGAATTCTCCCTACTGTTCTATGAGGCGAAGAAGAAAGGAGAGAGCATAGATCCCTACTTGAAGACATATGGAGAAAAGGAATGTCCTGCATGCAAGGGGAAAGTTTTGAGAAAGAGAACTGGCATCAGAAATCGGATCAGCTTCATCTGCCCACCTTGCCAAGTTCTCTATGCCTAATCGATCAACTGCTTCGTTTGAAATCTGGGAAAGCTTCTTTCGAGAACAAGGCTACGATGACTTCAAGCCCATTCTCTCAGCTATTTCCCCGAGTTTGACTATCACCAATGGCTTCTCTGGTGTAAGAGAAGACCAGCCTTCCTCTTTTCTCAAGCCGTGGGCGGCAAGGAAGTTTACTGAGAGTCTTCGCTTTCCTTCTTCAGCCATCCTCTTGACCACTTTAGCTCTTTCGTCTTCAACAGTAACAACTTCCAACGTACCCCTTAGGACAACAAAGCTGTACTCGCTTAGATCTGGTCGGAACTTCTCTATCTCAACGCAAACCTGTTTGTTCTCCTCAATGAACTTCATTTTTCTGCCGTAATCCGTGAAGTGAAAATAGAGCGTGTCATTCATGAAAACGTACTGGAATGGGGCTGTGTACGGGTACCTATCTCCCTTGAAGGAGATCCTGCAGATAATCTGTTCTTTAATGAGGTTATCTATCTCACGTTTTTCCATTGAGGGTAGTTTGACTATTGACAACTAGAACACCACTCTTTGTTTTCTGAGTTGAATATATATCACTTTCTCACTCTTCTGATATTCGACTGGTCATCTTGAATTGGCAGCACTAGCAGAGTCCGTGGATCTTCTGGGACCGATCGTGTCTCCAGTTTTCTAGTATGGTTTGCCTTCTCCTAGCACTGCATGCACCTTAGGCATCAATTCGCTTACTAGTATTTTCTGAGGGCATTTCTCCTCGCATGTTCTGCACTGAATGCATGCGTTCGCACGTTCTTTTTCACCAAAGAATCTCATATACCTCATACGAGCGGTGTTCACGTCATCATATATAATGCCGTCATTGTATAGTTCGAAATTTCCTGGTATGTTCACTCCATTCTGGCATGGCATGCAGTAACCACATTTCGTGCATGGGATTGCGGCTCTTTCCTTGAATTTCTTCTGGACACGTCCAATGAGTTTTAATTCTCTTACTCCTAAGGAATGTACACGCGATATGCTTGCTGAACGGATATTCTCTTCTACTTGTCTCACGGTGCTCATTCCGCTGAGCACGACGGATACTTCCGGTTGATTCCAGACCCATTGTAGAGCCCAGTCAGAAGGTGAACGGCTTTTTTTGTAACTGTCAAATATTTCTTGAATTGGCTTTGGCGGATTCGCCAGTCGTCCGCCTCTTATGGGTTCCATTACAACAACGGCCAATCCTTTTGACGCTGCATATTTCAGACCTTTTGTTCCGGCTTGATTCTCTGTATCCATATAGTTGTACTGTATTTGACAAAGAGTCCATTGGCTGTACCCATCAATTATTTCTTTGAAGATTTCATATTTGTCATGAAATGAGAATCCTATGTGTCTGATTCTGCCGTCCTTAATGGCGGATTCCGCCTTCTGGAGTAGATTGAGATTGAGAATATTCTTCCATCTTTGTTCGTTCAAACCGTGAAACAGATAGAAATCGATATGATCTGTTTGCAGTTTCTTTAATTGTTCGTTTAGGTAGGTATCGAAATCTTCCGCCTTCTGTATTGACCACACAGGAGACTTTGTCGCGAGTTTGACTTTCTCTCTATATCCGTCTTTGAGCGCTTTTCCTACGACAATCTCGCCACTCCCGTTATGGTACGGATACGCCGTATCGACATAGTTGACCCCTTGATCAATCGCATAGCGAATCATTGCGATTGCTTCTTTCTCGTTTACTATTCCGCTGGTGCCACTCTCATCATTCGTAGGCAAACGCATACATCCGAAACCCAACACTGAAACGTACCATCCAAGTTCTCCAAACTTGCGAAATTGCATTCTATTTCACTACCCTTGTTATTAATCGCGCCAACTCCAAAAGGCTTTGTCTCATATCGTCTCTCACCAAATAGTTTGTTAACCCTTGTGGAATATCAGCTCACATCCACTTCAGCAGACTCAAATGGAAAGCTACATTACAGTCTTTGGGCATCAAATACATTCAGGTATTTGAGAATCATTCTCGACAAAGCCTTATGAAGGCAAGTTTTCGCAGGTGATGCTAAAGTTGACCAGCAAAGTTAAGAACAAAGCAAATTGGATTGAAAACGTTATAAAACGATTTGTCAACGAGTCCTCCGAGAATACCTTAAGAAATAAGGAGAATGAGAGAGCTTGGGCAGAGCCTCTCGTCGGCTTTTCGAGTGGAGCTGATCCTCTCTATCAGTTCTACAAGACAGATATTGGCGAGTTCTATTTCTCACCGCTGGAGATATTCGTTAAAACCTTTCCAAAAGTGAAGGTCAAAGCAGATCAACTCACAGTAGTGAGTTGGATACTGCCACATACGGAGGCTACTAAAAGCGAACATAGAAAGGAGAGCAGATTCCCAACTGAGAGATGGGCTAGAGCGCGCATGTATGGTGAGGACTTCAATGACGCGCTTCGCCGGTATGTTGTCGCCACCCTCATGAAGGAAGGGGATGAAGCAGTCGCACCTGTACTCTCTTCCCTTTGGGGAACAAGAGTATCAGGGAAATATCTCATCACATCGAATTGGTCGGAGCGACATGCTGCATACGCTGCTGGTCTTGGCACTTTCGGTCTCTGTGATGGGTTGATCACTCCAAAAGGGAAGGCCATGCGATGCGGTTCAGTAATCTCGAAAATTGATGTTTCGCCATCTGAAAGACCTTACAATGACCACCACGCGTACTGCCTTTTCTATTCCAAGGGGACATGCGGCAAATGCATCGACCGATGCCCCGCCAAGGCAATCTCCAAAGCAGGCCATGACAAGACGGAATGCAGGGAATATGTTGACTCGATGTGGAACTATGTCAGAACGCATTACGGCTTCAAGGGCTATGGCTGTGGACTATGCCAAACAGGCGTACCATGTGAGTCAGGAATTCCCCTTGAGTAGTTGAGCCTTTCCCTGGAAAGTCAATGATGGGAAGGTATTAATAACGCCTAGTTGGCAAAACAATACGATCAGAAACCAGGAGTTGTGCCCATGAGGACACTAGACGAAATAAGCAAAGAGGAAATAAAAGACTACTTGGGCAAGGGCTGGCTTACTCACGACGGAATGTGGTTCTACAGCACCTACAAGGAACTTGGAATAGATGCTGCAAATAGACTGAATAAAGAAGCAGTAAAATCGATGTCACCCTTTGAAGCGGACAGAACAAGAAGAGTACTCGGTATTGGAAACAAGTATGTAGACTCATTTGAAGAAATGGCTGAATCCTTGCACAAGGCACTGGAATTGGTGTTGCCTCGCTCGATTTTTGGCAGAATCCATTTCAGCACCCCTTCAAAGAACACAGTCCATTGGGAATGGGAGAACCAAGAGTGTTTTGCGTACAAGGGCATGGAAAGAATGGGACTAGCAAATCAATACAAGTGTGCGGTAATCTACAGAATTCAATGCTGGCTTAACGCGCTCGGAGTGAAGCACACTGTGAGTCCAAGAATTGAAGGTTGCCTGATGGCGCAAAAAGGGAACTGTATAGGTGATCTCGTTTTCTATTTTGAGACTTGAAGTAACGACCACGCTGTGCTTGAGGAAGAGGAAAATGATTCAAGGTGCCCCCTGTGTGAGGCTAAGTTCGGATTAGAAGCACAAGCGTCGCTTTCGCACGTATACTTTGTATAGCTCCAACAACAGTACCGGAAATAAGCCAGCCGCTATGACAATCAGCCAGTCTATCACTGTAAGTGGAACGATCTCGAAATTGATTCCCAGCAATTGTACTAGTAAACGTTGGATCAATGGGACATACATGAGGAGGAGATGAGCTATCGGGATTGAAAGTACGAACGGCCAGAATATCCTGTAATTCTTGTCTTTCATTGTTGCATGGATCGGCTTGTTCATTTGGGCTAGTGAGAATACGAGTGTGCACTCCGCCACAACTAGAACTGAATGAAACATCGTGCGTGCTTTAGCATGTTCCCAACCGGTCGGGTTCAGGGGGTTACCAGGCATAGGGCCTGGGACAATAATGCTCGTTATGTTTTCGGCGAATACTGGTATGGTTCCATTCAAGGTTTCGTAGTACACGATGTAGAACATGAAGGTTAGTGATATTGCGAAAATAGTGAGGGCGATTCCTACCTGCTTGTTGAAGATGCCTTCCGAATCTCGTGGTTTCTCTTTCATAACATCCTTGCTAGTATGGCCTACGACGATCGCCATAGGAGGAATGGCGTGTACCGTCGCGAAGACATATATCAGCTGCCACGTATTGAGTAGGGTAAAGCGAGGAATTAGTGATGAACCAAAATAGAGCAAAGCCTCAGCTAGGTTAACAGCAATGTAGAAGAAGATGATAGACCGGATTTTCTGGAATAGTCCCCGACCCTCACGAATTCCTGCAACAATCGAGTTGAATGAATCGTCTGTAATCACCATCCCTGAGGCTTGTTTTGCCACATCAGTCCCAGTGATCCCAGTTGCAATACCAACATCAGCCTTTGAGATTGCCAGCGCATCGTTGACTCCGTCACCGGTCATGGCCACAACGCGGTCCTGTTTCTTGTAGCGGTCCACTATAGTCATCTTGTTCTCTGGAGATACCCTGGCAAACACGGAAGTCTTCAGAAATTCCCTGCCTGACAAAGATTCAACCTTAGATCCTTCTATAGCTAGATCACTTTTTTCGGCTATTCCTACTTGCTGCGCAATACTCCTCGCCGTTTCCAAGTTATCACCAGTTATCATAACTGACTTTATTCCTGCATCCCTGGCTTCACAAACGGACTCGTAAACGCCTTCTCTCGGTGGGTCCATGATGGCGACAAAACCCAGGTAAGTCAAGTCGCATTCAACAGATTTTCTCTCATTTTCGCCTCTTGCCGGCAATTCATCTAGGTACCTGAAGGCAAAGGAGATTACCCTATAGCCTGACGATGCAAAAAGATCAGCCTTCTTGTCGAGGAGAGCCTTCTCGTCACGACCTATATGGTCTGTTTCAGTTATCCTTTCCTTTGCTATGGAGCTGCACTGTGGCAGGAGAACCTCCGTCGCTCCTTTCGTAAGTAGGATATACTTGCCGTGCTTGCTGTCCTTGAAGATCCTAGTCGTGCGCTTGAGTCTTGAATCGAAGGCATAGGTGCGCGCTTGCTTGAATCTGGCTCTGTAACCTTTTTCGCTGAGTTTCGATTTGCGGAACAAGACTAACAGGGAGGCATCTGTTACGTTGCCTGACGCCTTGAATACGGTCCGCACTCTATCCCCAATCTTCACCTTTTCTTCGACAACTCTGCTCTCATTGTCTAGAACACTTGATATCATGATATACTCGAGAGATGTATCAGGCTCAATCTCTGGTTCTTTTCCACTGGTAACTTCCTGTCCTGTTCTTACGATTTCTTCCAGATCCGCGTTCGAGTCAATGGCTGCAATCTTACCACTTGGTTCGAAGCCGACACCTGAAACGCAATACGTGGGATCCCGTCCGTTAATCGATGGAAAGGATACCCACTTCGCAGTCATCTCGTTCTTTGTAATGGTCCCAGTCTTGTCGGAGCAGACAACTGAAACTCGACCAAGACTCTCAACAGCGTTGAGGTCTCGTATGACAACTTGATACTTGACCATCGCGATAATGCCTATGAGTAATACAATGGTGGTTAGCACTGGAATGTTGATTGGCATGATGCTCATGGAAGTGACTAATGTTCCAACTATTGTCTCCGCGACCAACTTAGTATTGAGGACGCCTGCCGTGAAAAGGAGGTCCGACGAGTAGAGATTCAATATTTGATATGTGAGTGAGACGATAATATAGAGCATGACAGCAAACCCTAAGTACTTTGCAAGCTTGTTGATCTTCTTGCGTAGTGGTATCTCGCCAGTATCCAGCGCTTGCAAGCTGGTTGATATTCTTCCGATCTGTGTCTGCTTGCCAGTCTGTACAATCAAAGCTTTTCCAGAACCGACAGTCACGTAGGTTCCGAGGAATAGCATGTTTTCTCTCTGGTGGATTGGTGTGTCCTGCTTGAGTGTCATGTCTCTTTCAAGTTTCTCTACTTCTTCAGATTCTCCTGTTAAAGCTGCTTCGTTTACTCGAAGACCTGATGCGGATATGATTCTAGCGTCGGCTGGAATCCTGTCTCCCCGGTCAAGTTTTACTATGTCTCCCGGAACCAGTTGCTCAGAGGGCATTTCTATCGTCTTGCCATCTCTAATCACTTCGCACTTGGGAGCCGAGAGACGTAGCAGTGCCTCCAGTTTCTTTTGGGCTCTTGCTTGCTGTAGGATTGAAACTGCAGCGTTAATAATGATCGCTGGGAACCATATGAAAAGTCTCGCCCCAGCCTCAGGCAATATGAAGAATGCAAAAACCGCGAGGACTGCGCTAATTATCAAGTAAATGGTTATCAGCAAGTTCATGAAAGGAGCTATCCATAACTTGTAGAAACTAGGCTTGACCTTCGGAATCAGGTTTGGGCCCGCTATCTGAAGTCTTTCTTCAGCTTCCTTCACGGAGAGTCCTTTTGTGAGATCGGTTTTCAGAATGTCTGACAACTTATCTAGTGGCAGGGTGTAAGTCTCAGCGTCTTTCACATCGAATTTCTTTTCTTCCCCGCCAGAAGGCAAGCTGAACGCTTTCACGGAGCACGCCACCGTCTCATCAAATCTCGTTCCACGGTTTTGGTAACCCTTCTTTATTGTTTATATCTTATATCAATTGCTGTCTTTTGCAGTGACCATTCTGGTTCGATTAATGTATTCGCAAGATGTTGTTGGTCTGGAGGATGATACATCTTATCTTGCAAGTCGATCGTCTTTCCAGACATCGGCAGTGTCACTATACCCTCTTTTCTCCCAGTGTCCAAGTTCTTTTCTTTTTGAGAAAACTATTTGCTGAACCCACATGGCGCTATTGTATGTATACTTGTCGGGAACAACCAATCGCACTGGACCTCCTATTGGCTCGTCGAGGTACTCGCCGTTTAGCTTGTATGCTAGGATTACGTTGTCTTCGAGGAGATCTTTGATTTCTAGAGAGGTTGTGTACCCGTGTGCGCATTCAAAGAAGGCGCATCTTGCGTCTTTCTTGGGCTTAACGATTTGAGCCAGCGCGCTGAATTTGACCCCGTGCCAATTACAGTTTCTTACACTCCAACCCTCCACGCAGTGGAAGTCACTTTTGGATTCAGTCGCTGGAAGTCCAAGAAGTCCCTTCCAGTTCAACTTCAGTGGATTTTCGACTTCCCCGTCAATGGTCAGCGTCCATTTCTTCAGATCGATCGGTGGGTTCTCTGGAATGATCCCCGGGTGATTTATGTTCCACCGCAATATAGCGTAGATTTCACTCTGACCTGGCGGTAGTTTCTTGGGCTTCATATGTTGGAATAGCGCTTCGAATTAACTATAAATGTTGTGAATCCGTTTTGTTCGATTTACTCGATAACGCCTCGATTCCCAAAAAGGATTTATAATTATTGAACCGAATAGATGACTGCAAGCTGAGTGAATTGACTGAGTTTCTGGAGTCTCAGATCACCTGACTGAAGGTTCTAAAGTTGTGATTGAATCATTGCAGAACTCTACTTGAGAAACTTGGTCTAT
>JAUQYT010000150.1 GCA_030587605.1 Candidatus Njordarchaeum guaymasense | reverse complement strand
GCAGTGGATGACATCTTCCGGCGTGTTAATGTAACTTGGCCCATTAACGGTCAGTATTTTCGTTTCTCTTGACAGATGTGTTCCGTATGCCTCGATTGCTGCAATGGTCGCCTCAATGTCCTCGCTTTCTGTTGGGTTCTGTATGATTGACTTCTCCTGAGTTAGTGATGCAGCTATCAGCGCTCTATGGGTATGTGATTTTGACGGAGGTGCTCGCACTGAGCCGTGAAGACTGGAGCCGCCACTGACTGCTATTTGCTCAGGCATGTCTTGCAATTACAGTTGCCCTCCTGTTGTTTGGGACAGTTTCAATGATATCTCCTTCAAATTCTGACAATGCTGACCGAACTTTCGAGAGCAGGTGTCTCTTTACCACAGCAACAGTAGCCGGACCTTTGCCTGACAGGCCTGATGCGGTTGCGCCTGCTGCCATTGCTTCAATTGCCACACGCGGGTTCCATCCGAGTGCAACGGAATGCGCTAGCCCATTAACAATCAAGGCTTCCCAGTGATGGCCGTTCAGCGCTAACCCGTGTGCCAATTCACTTATATGCGCTAGCTTCCGGAATTTGTCCATGTTGACATTCGCAGTGTATGATTTCTCCAGTGGAACATGAAACAGGACGCGATATCCCTCCGAGATCCTACGTCTCTTCAGAATAATCATTCGCGTGTTATCTGTGACGACAAGTCCACCGTAGTATGAGCTACAAGCATCGTCGAATGCACCTGTAATCGTGACCCTAGCCCTTATCGCTGACTCAACACTATCTTTGATGATGCATTCGTCAGTTGCCCTTTTCCCGAGAGCGGCAGTAGTGGCAAGGGTTACAGCATTCGCGGCGACGCTACTACTTTTCATTCCTCGTGCAATTGGGATATTGGACCTTGTGGTTACGCGGGCACCAAAAGTCCTGTGCACTCGATATCTGCGCAGAACCTTTCGGACAGCGTGTATCATTAGATCGCAGGGCTCATCATGTTCGTCTTGTATATGTGCAGTGATTTCGCCAACGTCTCTGTTCAACTCCACCTCTGCTTTTGTCCATAGACCAACGCCAAACGCGGCGCCCCTGCCGGTTGAAATGGCATTCACTACTGTTGCAGCTCCATGTGCAATAGCCTCAGCCGATGGCATCTTTCTTCACCTGCTAAATCCAAAACTGACAAGTGAGTGTCGCATCGTGTCTATGGGGGCTTCCACTCCCATCCAAAGCTCAAAGGCCGCTGCCGCTTGATAGAGTAGCATTTCTGTGCCTTTGATTGTTCTGCAAGCTGATCTCTTGGCCCTCTGTATCAACTCAGTATCGCATCTATCATAGACAATATCAAAAACGACCAGGTTCTTTGGCAGGTCGCCTTCGATGGGTATTTTGCCCGGGTTGCCTTTCATTCCAATCGATGTAGCATTGATGAGCACATCAGTTGTATGGATCTCTCTCATCAGATTTCTCTTGGTGAGACGGTCGATCTGGATTTCCTTTCCTGATTTGCGCTTCAGGCCCCGTTTCAGTTCATACACCTTCTCAAGCGTTCTGTTCAAGACGGCAATCCTTGAGGCGCTGTCAATCAATGCATAGGTAATGGCCTTTGCAGCCCCTCCTGCTCCTAGAATTGTGAAAGTGTTGTTATTCGGAATGATGCCATTGTTCTTCAAAGCTTCAAGTACACCCGTAGTGTCGGTATTGTAACCTACCAGTTTGTTCTGGGCAGTCTTGACAGTGTTCACGGCACCGACTTTCTTAGCAACAGGGTCCAGCCTGTCCAGATGCCTAATGATTCCTATCTTGTGCGGAACTGTTACGTTGAAGCCAAGAACGCCTTGAGATCGTAGCCCTTGCACAGCAATTCCTAGGGCTCTGGTTCCGACTCTGAATGGAACGTAGACACAGTCCATTCCCAACTTCTCGAAAGCTGAATTCTGCATCACAGGACTCAGTGAATGTTCGACTGGGTCACCGATTATTCCGTAGACAGAGGTCTTTCCTGTGATGAGCAACTACGAGTACCCCATTTCATTGTAGATACGTCTCAGTCTCTGCACGGATATCTGGCCTGGCGCTACAGAGGACCTATCGTCGAGTGATGCGAAGGTGAAGGCGGCTCCATAGATTGGAGAAAGGACGCGAGTCATAGCCCCGATCCTTCCCATACCAAAACAGATGACTTTTCCGTCCTTGCTTGCTTTCCGAGTGAATGCGAGTAAACGTAGATTGTCTTCTAGTCTTCTTGCAGTGGTAACGATCTTTGGTATCTCTGCGCCTGAGGCTCGGCACAGGCGCAGCATTCTATCCAGTTGCGCGTTGGTTGGAGTCTTCTGGAAGTCATGGTGCGATACTATGATCTTTGCGCCTAGTCGGTGAATCTTGTTGATTACATCTCTGAGATTCCTTGTCCCTATTTGAACATCGACATAGTCAAAACCCTCTTCGGCCGCGGCAATTAAGTCTTCCACGTCTCCGTGTTTCTCTTCTTCTCCCCTTCCTCCTTGTGTTCGCATTCGAAAAGTTGCTATCAAAGGCATCTTTTCCGCGCCAGATATCTCGCCAAGAGACTCCTCTCGATTCAGGTAGTCGAGCCGTATCTCCGCCAGATCGCCCCCAAGCTTTCTCGCTTTACACACCATTCTATTCGCGTTACAGGAGGTTCGTGCAGCAATAGAGACTACGATCATTGGCTTCATTTTTCGACGATGGACTCCTCTGGAACTAGGTTTCCGAAATGGCGCCCCCCTTGCT
>JAUQYT010000137.1 GCA_030587605.1 Candidatus Njordarchaeum guaymasense | reverse complement strand
CCCCTGTTGAACAGGCACGACCAAAATGAATGCATGATTCCTTTCTGTTCCTGAGGTGTATGATGCTCCAAAGAAGAGGCGGCCAACATAGCCTCCTGTAATGGCTGGAAGATACGTGAAGCCAGTAGGGGCGAATTCTTCCACCATTATGGGACTGGTTGATGTTACTTCCCAAAGCCAACTCTTCCCTATGGCTGGCATCTCACTTCTTGATCGCAGTACGTAGGCCCAAGTCCTACCTTGCTCCAGTTCTACGTCGCGCGCCGCGTATTCCCCACTTGAATCCACCACCGTAATGGTGGTGTCCTCCAACGCTAGTATGAGACAGTTGTCTCCTCCCCTGCCGGGCACCGCTAGGGGGTTGTACGTCGGGCCTACTATAAATTTGAAGCGTTTTCCCAAGAATCCATCACCATCTGCAGCTATGTATGGACTGCTGTATCCCGTTATGTACAGTGTTCCTCCTGACAGGCTTACCGACACTGGTGCATTTGACACAACTTTGAAGTAGGTTCCGTACTTAATGTAATAGGTATACAGTTCCATGTTGTTGAGGTCTGCTGTACAAAGGACTTTTTCAGCGATCAAGTCCCAAACTTCAAAACGTGTACCGTTTTGTTTGCCCACAATTTCCAAGAAGGCATCTCCGCGAGGTATATCGAATTTCCGGCACCAGTCCGGAATGGACGGCTCAGACATCCATTCCCATGTCGTTGGGGTAGGTACGTCGCCCGAGACTGGCACGAAACCATAGTAAACGTATTCCTCAGAGCCTCCCGCAACCAAGCCCGCTGACATAAAAAGAAAACCAGAAAGCAGCAGAGACAGCAAGATGGACATGGAATACTTTTTTATGACATAAGTCAGCATCTCTAAGACATCCATTCAGTCCTAGTAACAGCACCGCCACAGTATGATTTAAAAAACTATATAAGTTTTTTGCTCACAAATAACTAGATGTGAGTTAGATTGAGCGGAAAGAAAACATCTTTTCGGTTCGGAGCAGATTACTATCCAGAGCATTGGCCTAAAGAAAGATGGACCAAAGACTCGGAATTGATGGGTGAGGCAGGTTTCAATACGGTGAGACTTGCTGAATTCGCCTGGAGTAAACTTGAACCAAGAGACGGCGAATACAACTTTGGATGGCTTGATGAAGCAATCAGTATACTTTCTAGAAAAGGTATAAAGGCGATAGTTGGCACGCCCACGGCTGCTCCTCCTCCTTGGATCGTCAAGGCGCATCCGGATATTCTTCAGGTAGATGGTCATGGCAGAAGAAGTGCTGAAGGAACAAGGAAAAACTATTGTGCCAATAATCCGAACTACATTGAAAACTCGAAGAAAATAGTGGAGAAGATGGCTCTTCACTATAAGGATAACGCAAACGTTCTCGGTTGGCAGATTGACAATGAGTTCGGGGCTGACCTTTGTTATTGCGAAAACTGTGTCAAAGCCTTCAGAGAATGGTTGAGAAGGAAATATCGATCTCTTGAGGCACTTAACGAGGCGTGTGGGCTTATCTTCTGGGGTCAAGAGTATGGAGGCTGGGATGAGATTTTTCCACCTAGACCGCCTTTCGGGATGCAGAGCCCAAGCTTATGCCTCGAATGGCACCGCTTCTCCAGCGATTCATGGATCAAATATCAGCAGATACAGATCGACATAGTTCGTAAGATTGCGCCTCATCAGATCATAACACACAACCTTATGGGGTTATACAAGGAACTGGACTATTTCCAGCTCACGGCGCCCCTAGACATAGTCTCATTCGATTACTATCCAAGGTGGAGCGCGAACATTGACTATGCTGCCCAGGCTATGGCGCACGACATCATGAGAAGCCTCAAGAAGAAGCCCTACTGGATCATGGAGCTCCAAAGCGGAGCTGTCAAAACTCATGTGGCGCCTATTCCGAGACCGGGCGAAATAAGGCTTTGGACGATTCAATCAGTCGCCAGAGGCGCTGACGGAATAATATACTTCAGATGGAGATCATGCAGATTCGGCACCGAAGAATATTGGCACGGAATCCTCGACCACGACGGCGTTCCTAGAAGGAGGTACTCTGAAGTGAAAAAGGTCTCGGAGGAGTTGCGGAAGGTTGCACCGCACATTGATGGAACCACTGTTAAGCCTGAGGTTGCGTTCACATTGGTTTATGATAACCTTTGGGCTTTAGACCTTGAGGTGGGCTACGGCGACAAGAACTACTACGGCGTCCATTCTTGGGAGCCGACTCTAGACTGTTACCGAGCCCTTTACACAAGGAACGTTCCCGCGGACTTTGTGAACCCGATTACGGAGGACATGAGTGGCTACAGGGTGGTCGTTGCTCCTTCATTGATGCTACTAAACCAGAAGATCGAGCAGAAGTTGAGGTCCTATGTGAAGGGAGGCGGAATACTTGTCGCAACGCCGAGGACCGGGGCAAAAGACTGGAACAACAACATAGCCAACGAACCCCTGCCTGGAAGCCTATCGGATGTATTCGGAATGAACATCGACGAATACACTGGCTTGCCGGAGGGCGAGACGGTTGAGATGAGAACCGTTGAGGCAGAGATAGGTGCCCAGACTATCTGTAAAGGTCGAAACTGGGTTGAGATGCTCTCGCCTAAAGAAGCAAGAGTGGCAGCATACTATAGGACGGGACTCTATAGGGAGAAACCAGCCGCAACGATAAATGATTTCGGAAAAGGAACAGCCATATATGTGGGAGCCTTCGCCGATAAAGGATTCTACCTATGCCTCGTAGATTGGCTGATGAAAAAGAAGAAGATTGTGTCAGTTTTGCCTTCAGCGGAGGGACTTGAGGCGACAGAGAGGTCAAGCGGCGGCAGCCGGATAGTCTTCGCATTGAACTTCAGCGAAAACGCTATTCAGGTCTCCTGCAATGGGTTGGAGTTTCAAGACCTTGTGTCCGGTGAAAGGATAAAGGAACTCTTAAAGATTCAGGGTCGAGACGCAAAGATCCTCAAAAGATGCTAAAAAGCAGATGGACTCATCCCTCTTTCTTGCTGTTCTTCTAGGTTGAGTGTTTAGCAGCAATGACCAAAATGCTCTGGGTAGTCGAGCAAAGTTTTATCTTTGGAACTCTAGATATTGTCTAGCATGAACTTTGGGTATGGGTTGTGATTTTCTTGGCTGATGGAAATTACCTTATCGGCACAGACGTAGGTACCTTCGGCACAAAATCAGTCTTGGTGGACGCTGAAGGAAGGATTCTGGCCGACTCTTTTGAGGAAACAGACATCATCTCCTTGAAGCCTCTCTGGGCTGAGCAGTGGCCACAAGTCTGGTTCAACGCCGTTTGCAGCACGATCCGTTCTGTGATCTCTAAGGCTAAGGTTGACCCGTCTGAG
>JAUQYT010000010.1 GCA_030587605.1 Candidatus Njordarchaeum guaymasense | reverse complement strand
GTGGCGGTATGTCTCGATTCCAACGCAGACGTTAAGGATCTTCTCATTGACCTCATGCGTATAACCCTTATAGGTTAGCAGCGTGCTACACGAGGCGAGTCTCTTACCTCTGCGGAGGACAAATTCTTCAAGGTCAGAGTAAACCTTGGCAATGAATGGATGATAAATCCTCGCTTCATTGATGACTTGAGCGAAATAATCTTTGAGTTTTTCCTCAACCATTCCGCCATAATAATCGAGTGTTCTCTCCCAACTCATTCCTCATCCGACCGAACCGAACGAAGCGACTTTATGATAGAGAGTGTTCCAACATTAAAACTTGATGAGCCCTAGATTAGCTCTGACTAGATTCCGAAACCATGAATAGCCCTTACACGGTATGAACTGCACGTTATGCTAGGCATCCAGGATTTTTGGTCCGAAAGGACAAGAGGCATCAGGTCCCAGCCAGTCGCCATGAGCGATGTATGCCGTGTATCTGCAACCGCCGCATAGGTTGCTGTATGCGCATATCTTGCAGTAACCATTCAGCCCCTTTCTGTTTCTGATGTAATTCAGAAGTTCATTGTGAACCCAGATTTCTTCGAGGCTTTGCTCAAGAAGGTTGCCGAGCTTTACTGGGGCGGGAACACATGGAAGCAGGTCTCCAGAAGCCGTCAGCCCAGCGTAAGTCAAGCCGGCTGAGCATCCGCCGAAACCTGTAGCCAGCTTTCTCACAATCTTAGAGACTTCGAGTCCAAACTTCTCATTAAACATCTTCTCGTATCCTGACAGGGCTTCGCTTACTGTGAAAACCCTGCCTTTTGAACGTTCGTAGCCAAGGCGAGCGTAGTACGTCATCCCTCGAGCATAACACTGCATGCCGGATCCCTCTGCAACGCTCTTGTAGAACTTGTCGTACAATGCTTCCAGAGCCTCAATCCTCTCTCTGGGCGTAACGTCAAGGTAGCTTGCCTCCACTCCGCGACCAGCAGGTATAAGTCGGTTCAGATAGAATCTGGTCGCTCCAAGCTTCTCTGCCAATTCCATCGTTTTCTCAAGTTCATTTATGTTCCCTGAGTGCAGGGTCATGGTAGTGGCTAACTCGTCGAACCCCACATCAGCACAGTTGCTTATTCCCTTGATCGTCTCCTCAAAACTTCCAGGCACGTTCCTAAGGAAATCGTGTGTCTCAGCTTTCGCGCCGTCCAAGCCTATTTCCACCCGTCTGATGCCTGCTTTTGCGAGCTTTTTTGCCACCGTCGGAGTCATGAGGGTCCCATTGGATGCGACAGTGCATAACATTCCGCAATCGTTAGCTCTTTCAATCGCGTCGCAAAGATCCCTGCGCAGTAATGGTTCGCCTCCTGAGAAGGTTAGTATGGCTACTCCTGCATCGCCCATGTTGTCTATAACCTTGAAGGCTTGAGAAGTTGTCAACTCACTACGGGAAGACTTGGGCGAAGAGTCTTGATGGCAGTGCAAGCAGTTGAGATTGCATCTGTTGGTGAAGTTCCAGACGATAGTTATCGGGGCGCCAGTTGGCTGAGGATATCTTATTCCGAAGTCCGCAATTCCCTTAACCACGCTCAGCATGCACCTACGGACCAAAAAGTCCTCAAACAGTTGCTTTACAGTGCTGTCATCAACCCCAAGATGAGAGAACAATTGACGAATTAGGGGCTTCAGAGCCATTGCTGTCAACACGCAACTTTGACATAAGAAACGCTGATTTCCTGAGTAGATGTCAAATACTGAGAGCAATCGCTCATGTCCACATTTCCGGCATCTGTTAACTAGGAAGCGAGCAAGAGCACTCGAGAGAGGGTTGAAGGCAGAGGTTGGAGAGTGATCGCTCTTGGGTATCTCGGTCATTTTTGGCCCACCGATCTTTCTTACACGTGATCCTAATTTTCTTATGGTAATATTTACGTTCCTTCTTGTGTATCAATAGGATGCGTATCCTATTGGTGATGAGGCAAAAGACGTGGGTTCTATTTTTGCATGTATGCTATGATTTTCTGTTGCTCGATTCAGAGTTGGGCTTTGCCAGTGGTTGCCGATCAAACTACTTCTAATGTTGGATGGGGTGGATTGAGGTTGAGATAACACCGGAAGGTGGTGCGAAGGAGAAAAACGATGACATTCTCTTATTGCTTTGCGACGATTTCCTGTTAGACAAACGACAACATGTCAAGAGCTGGCATTTTTCGTGAACCAGCCCTAAGTTTCAGAATTGAACTTACAGATAGTAAGACGGGATACATAATCGCGGCTGAGCTGAAGGGTTTCTTAATTCATAAAGGAATCGCTGCCGCGTGCCTCCCGGCGTTCGGGTCCCCGGAAGCGTATATGATCCCTGAACCATAGTCGATATAGAGCATAACTGGTGCGGCGATAGCAGTGGATGTTGTGCTTAAGACATGTCCTCGCTTTTTCAATTCTTCTTGCACGCTTGGTGCAACTCTTGTATGGATGCGGAGGCTACCCGCTGACATAAATGCCCGGTTTCGATCTGGATCGGAGTCGAAAGAATTTTCCATATGGTATGTGTTAAACCGGAGAGCGGTCACCGCTTGCTTGGGAAGCATGCCGAACTCGATGTGATTGAGCAACACATTCAGTGTGGTCTGGTCTTGGAGGTCACCTCCTGCCACGCTGATAGCTAATACTGGTTTGCCCTCCTTCGTAACTATTGTCGGTGTCAGTGTGATGCGAGGACGTTTGCCCGGTTGGATGCGGTTCGGGTGCCCATATGTGGTGTTGAGACACCGAACCCTGTTGCCCTGTGCGACCCCTGTCTTTGGGTCGGGCTGATTCCCAACCAGGTTGCAACTGGGTGTTGCGGCAACAATGTTTCCCCAGCGATCAGCAACCACGCAAGTAGTGGTATCCGATATTGACGTCCGGGCAGGATTGTCCCCGGCTTCACGCTTATCTCGAATCGGTCGCATGTTATAGGGATCGCCCGGCCGCCTCTCCAATGATGCTTTCTTCATATCGATCAGCGACCTGCGAAGGTCTGTATACTGATCAGATAAGATTGCCTGCAACGGGACATCCACAAAAGCAGGATCCCCATAGTAAGTATCGCGGTCTGCATAAGCCAGCTTCATGGCTTCGGTGAGGACGTGAATGTAATCCGCAGAAAGATGTCCCATGTTTTTCAGGTCGAACCCTTCTAGAAGACGTAGGGTCTGACACAGTACGGGTCCTTGGGTCCATGTGTTACACTTGTGTATGACATAGCCTCTGTAACTTACTGAGACCGGGTCTTCCACAATGGTCCTGTGTGCCTCAAGGTCAGCCTTTCGCAAGAAGGCGCCAACTGAGATCCACCATTTTTCCAAGTCGTCGGCGATGTCTCCTTTGTAGAATTGGTCTCGAGCCGCCGTCAGTTTTTGTTCTCGTGTCCCAGTCGCTCTCTGTTCGGCATCTATCATCTTGCGGAAAGTGCCAGCTAAATTATGGTACCAAGATTGAGACCCAGCGTCTAGGATCCTCAAAGTGGGCGCTACTACATCTTCGAACAGCTTGGTCCCATAAATCTTGACAGCCGTCACGCAAAGATCAACCGCTCCCGGCGTAGGCATGGCTTTATAGTCACCTGTGTCCGGGATGGTATTCTCGTAGAACCAGTCGATGGCTTTCGGATCTAGCGGCGCCCTACCTAGACCACAGAGCACCTTAACCTCTTGTTTATCCGTGTCGTAAATCATGAATGGGATCTCACCGCCTATAGCAAAGGCACCGTAATCTGTCACAGCAAGCGCCAACAACGTGGCGGCTGCAGCGTCGGCCGCATTGCCCCCTTGCTCAAGAACCTCAATACCGGCCGCAACCGCTCCGCTGCCTCCCGCTGCTATTGCCCCCCCTTTGCCGGATGCTTCCCAACCGATTCCAATTGATGTCACAAAGCCGCATGGACACATAATCAAAAACACTTCCCAATCTCTTTTTTATTCTATAATATTTCTCAAAAGGGTTCAATCAGGATGAAAAACGCGCACAGAACAACCTCGTTTCATGTTGACCCTTAAGTTAGATTGATCAATGCTTGAACCCCAATGGACGAGGGCTGAAGAGGACGTTGCACTTAGGTCTCTTTCGACATGATTTTGCTCATTATGTTTCTCTTCGCAGAGTCCTCTGACTTTAAGGTATAATTCATCGGGGTATCTGGTCTCGAACTCTTTCCATCTCAATTCCCATCTACCTACGGAAGAAAACAATGATCTTTCATATAGAGAGCACTAGAGGATGTGGGAAACATTATTCCGGTATTGGTATCGTGGATTTCAGCGTCTAGATCTCCGCAGGAAGACACGATCCTGTGTACATATGCCACGGACATGGTAATGCTTCGAAAACCATATTCAGCAGTGTTTGCAGACTATCGATCTCATGGGTTTGCATCGCGCCGCAACGCGGAGCATCAAAACGGAAAAAGCTGTCAAGATGATGAGCTTATTATTCCCACACGATTGGAAGATGTCCTCCAAACGGAAACCCAGTCGGAAACAAGACTTCAATTAGGCGTATGGCATGTTTTCCACCTCCCACTTCAACGTGGGGTTCATGGACCAATTCTTTGATGTCTCTATAACCTGTTATCAAAGGATTTAGGCAAGCGAGTGGAACGTCAAGTTGGTAGTCGCCTTTGACATCGTCGGTGTTACTGGATACTTGCCCATGCTCTATATTTAGAAAGGCGAAACCTTCGTCGCTTGAAATTTTGAGCGTGCAGCTCAGATCATGAAGCTCAGAGTGGCAAAGTCTGCGGTAGAGTTCTTTCTCCATCTTTGCCAAGAGTGAAGCAAGATCTGTGACCCGTGCCATTCCTGCTCCGCCACCACGATTTACTCGTATCTCGCCATCGTGCCAGAAAGCAAAACGGACGAACGGGTGATCAGGATGAATAATGCAGTAGAATTCTTTCAAGCCCTGCTTCTTCGCTCTCTCAACTATAGTATTGAAGATGGCACCGCAAGCCTCGTGGTTTAGAACGCCTATTTCATGGGCGCATGGGCGGCCCCAATCCGTTCCAAATGCGAAGTATCCGATCACTTCGGCCTTCTTATCTGTGATCACATCTAGGTTCACTTCTGGTCCGCCAGGTTTCCAATCCCACATATCTGACGACCGTATCTCGGCAAGAGTTCTCGCGGCTGTGTTGCTATGATAAATACGGGTCATCTGCTCTAGGTCAGCTTCTCCAAATGACCTAGCTTCACGAGGAAGGTGTTCCGCTGAACCGACTTGTGAAGGTTTTATGGCTATCTCGGTCTTCATCATGGCGGGCGAATAGCCGTAGTGAGGGTAAAGCCACGGAACCCCCCACAGAATCGTTATGTCAAAGCCCTGAGCCTTCATGTATCTGACAGCATCCCTCATCACGGCTGAGCAGTGACCTTTGCGCTGACAACCTGGATCGGTTGCCACCGGACCAACTATCGCCCCGTTCAGGATTGCTGTTCCGATTCTCAACTGGCGTCTTGCGAGCATCATCATGCTGACGATTTTCCCGTCTATTTCGACTATGCGCAGGTCTCCCTTCTTGAAGTTTGGATCTTCACTGGTTGTAACTCTGATCATCGTACGCTCTATTGTGCACGGCTTGAACGCATTACTCATCATTTCATAGATTTCTGAGTAGTCTTCCGGCTCTGCAGCTCTAGTGATCATCTCAAATCGAACCTGGGGAAGTTTTCGACCTAGAGAATAAGGTTCCCTCAAGGTTCAAGATACTGAGTAGCGCGCAGCAATGGTTGAGGAGTTGGTTCTGCTCTTCTGGTGGTGCCAGGGAACGCCTCATGCTAGTCAGGATGCTTTCGACATCGCCGTTCTTTCCGCCGTGATGTTTCAATATTCTCTCCCAACCCATTCGTTATTCAATCAGACCGTAGGAGATAACTTCATGATAAAGACTATTCTACCATTAAAACTTGATGAACACCGATTCAGCCCTAACGAGATCGTAAAGCCGCGAATAGCCGCGCAAAGAAGGAAGGAGATCCAGCACTAAGCGTATGATACCAAAGCAAACAGAAAACGTGGATGATATTCCAATTGGGAGAAGTATGATAGGCGGCCGTAGGTTCAAATGTCGTTCAATTTACTGGGTGCACAATTGTTTTGATATTGTCGTGACAACAGCTAATGGCGAGGCATTTTCTATTTTTTCGACTTCTTTTGCACTAGACTAATATACCCGGCAACGCATTTACTTCTAGCAGTTGGAATTCTTGAGAGAAAAGGTTAGATTGGCGCTAAATGCGTCTTACTTTTTCTCTTGATTGTTCTGACTGATAAATCCTTGGGGGTGAACTAAAATGAGTTAC
>JAUQYT010000004.1 GCA_030587605.1 Candidatus Njordarchaeum guaymasense | reverse complement strand
GAAAATCGTTGTTTGTGACGAATACACAAGTTCTTCCCATGTTGAGTTGATCATACATCAACTTTTGCATAAGCACAGTCTTCCCTGATCCTGGGTTCCCTATGATCATGACGGCCGCCTCGGCCGGTATCTCTCCGCCGAGAACTTCGTTTAGGAACTCGAAAGGAACTCTTTGAGTTTTCTGTCGACGTTTTGAGAGCAACAAGAAAGATGCAACTAGGATCCCAGCAACGGTCACTATGCCATAATAGAACCGTACCGGGACGACCTGTAGCGTCACAGTATGTTTTGTGGACTCAAATAGAATGAGGCTTCCTGTGACATGCTGAAATGAATCGTAGCTGAGAACAAGCACATAATCGCCCTTAGGGATTTGAGGAAGAACCACTAGCCCATCGAATCGAGTTTTGTTTGACGCTATTGTCATTCCCTCCGCAATCAAATCGACTTTTGCTTGCGATAAAGGCAATCCGAAGAAATCTTGAACCGCAATCGTCAGATCATATACTTCGCACCTAAGGATTAGTTGCATATCTTCCGTGAGATTGATGCTTCGTGTTTCGTTCACAACGCTTCCTTTCCAGTAGACCCGCATATCGTACGGGCGGGTGCCTTCAGTTGAAGGAAGGACTGCCACTACTGAACCCGTGACATCCGTGATTCCAGTCCAGACTTTCGTTCCGTTCTGAGTGACAGTGACATTCGCTCCTTTCACTTCCCTGTCCAAGAAGTCTCTTGTAACTAAGTTCATTGCATGGTAGTACCCTTCGACGAAGGGAATTGCCAGCTGACTCGGCGTACGATCGTCGTCCCAGTAGAGAAAAACAGAAGACTTTGTTCCCTTGGCCAAAATCTGCAAGACCAACATTGAACTAGCAGCGATTGTCCGGATGATCGGCCCGACTGCGAAGACATGGGGTTGATCCTTCAATGAAGACTCCACTAGTACTGGTGCCTCGATTCCGCACACATGAAGTGTTCTTCCCTCATCCGTAATCTCCACTAGGGTTGCGTTGATTATGGCAATGCTGGAAGTTGAACCTCTGAGCCAAAGCCTGAACGTGACTGTGCCACCTATTCTTACAAGTCGACCAAGTGGTGGATGAAGGATAAAGGCTGCTGTCTCTGTCAGTAATGACCACCTTTGAACGCCGTAGGGTGGATCTGTGCTGAGGATTCTTCCCCAAGGCGCCCCTCCAAGGTATCCTGTGTGAAGATAGAAGACAGTAGGCTCCGTTGACACCTGCTGTGAGAACACTTCAGGCAGTAATGGCATCGAATTGGCTGCGCACAGCGCGATGACACAGAACACATACTTCAGCTTCGTCCTATGTCTCATTATGCGGATCACCATGTGCGCTTAGGAGCGACAGTGTCTTTCCAACTCTAGTTCTTTCAGCGGAGGCTTTGGTAGCTTGCCTAGCATAAATCAAGTCTTCTATCTTGACCACGATCAGCAGAAATAGAACTGCCCACACCATGAACAATATTTCTCCAGCAGACTCGTGGAAAGCTTTCGCTCTGGCAACTCCTTCAGTCGCCACGTAGTAGGATACAAGGTAGATCCGGAACACATTCACTGAAAATGTTCCTAAAGCTCCGGTTGCCGAATACAAGACTTTCCTCTTTCGTGGGGCATCAATCTTCGCGACTAGTACCGTGATGATCATAAAGAAGATTATCATGCTATGAACGCCCACGCATGGCCAGAAGAAATCTAATGCTCCCCTGAACCATTGCACCCCTTCTCTTGTCACGAAAATGAAGAGTCTCGATGACTCAGGGTGCCAGATGGCTTTTATTCCTGAAAGTCCCAGGAGAGATACATCGATGGGTACGATCACATGGACAACCGCTTGCAGAGGACCCAGTGAAGCATAGGGGAAAGCAGCATCTAGAACGAATATTATTGCCATCCCAATTAGATATGCTACAGGAGTTATCATCCTAACAAGCTTTGAAGCTCCGTAGGCAGAAAGGAAGATGGCCAGGAGATACGAGACAAAGACTAGGTGCTCCCACATCGATACCCAACTGAACATCTTCGGCATTTCAGGCAATCCGAGCAGTACACCTGTCCTGGCAATCGTATCGTTGAGGCCCATAAAGAAGACGGCAACATAGTACAGCACAAGGGAGGAAACTGCGAAAAGCCATATCGTTAGAACTCTCTTGTCTAATCGTCTGTGAAACTCCTTCCTTCCGTCGTACCACTCCAATACGACAAAGAATGCAGCGAATAGCAGGCCGCTCCGTCCTTCATTCCATCCTGAAACGAAGCTGGCCGGCGCGATTGTCCACAGAATCGCTACGGGAGTTAAGCTCATCAGAAGAAACTCGGAACCGCTTGGCAGCGTCACCTTTGCCTTCTCGAAAAACTTGCTCAGATCACGGTAAGCGGAACTAATGATAGACATTGTTCCACGCTCTTCTCGTCAAAGGCTCATGGCGTCTCATTAGGGGCCGACCATTGTCGGGAATAGCACGGTTGTGCGCCAGGAGGGTCGGTTCTAAGGTCTCTCCAATCAAGTCGATCTAATGTACCTGCTGTTTCAGCTCCCGCTCTTTCTCTCTTTCTGTCCTTCTGATATAGTCTATTGTGAAGCATGAGAGGGCAAAGATCAAGACAACAAGCTTCCCAGAAAAAACCACGTTTATGGGATACGGATTGTTGGGCCAAGGATTAACAATGACATCCGGGTTCTGCAAACCCTGAACCGCCAGAGCCGCAGACCAAAGAACAATGTGGTAAACTATTTCAAACCCACTTCCCATCGCGAACAGCCAAGCAGATATATACACGACGCTCCTGGCTCGAGAGGGCATCTCCATGAACCGTCTTCTCGTAGATGCCGAATTGAGACCAAAGGCATAAGACAGAAAGAACAGAAAAGTGAAAAGCGTCATGGGCTTCATGTACATTCCAGGAAGAACATAGACCTCCACGGAAACAAGTGCGTCTCCTACGACGTACGGCGGGGTTGCCTTCAAGGTGTTTGCCAACAGTACCACAATTGCGGCTGCTCCAGACAGCCATGAGAGAGTGGTCATGAGATATCGTTCTGAGACAATCGCTCGGAGCGTGCCTGAGATCCCGTGTGCCAGGACGGCCGCTTCATGTTCGTCGCCGAGGTCTGAGTCTCCCAAGATCATTCGCCTCAGGGCAAGTTCATTACTAACGCGGTATTAATGCTTGGTGGAACGGGCAACGAGAGCTCATAGCTTGCCTCTCGGCGACCACGTAGCATCATTCATGTGACTCGGATTTCCTGAAAGAAACCTAAATACTCTCCACGAAAGTCTTCCGTTTCACCGACCAAGAGAGTCAAAGCAACCTCTCAAGTGAGGCGCCAGCCCGCTTCACGGTAGTGTTTGCCTACTCGTATTTCGCGATACGGCCATCGGTTGACCAGCGTGCTGACTATGACGATCCTGTCCCGTTCAATCTGATGGACCAGATCGGGCTGATCCGAAAAACAATCCACAATATGTTGCTTCCGTCATTGACCTCCACCTCAAAGACCTTTTCAGGATGGCCCGAATCGCTGTGGCGCTCGCACAGAAAGGTTAGATATCCCCACGTTTCCAAGCTACCATCAAAGAGCTGCCTTGTATTTCTCCTACGAGGGTTTCGCCTAACGGTGATAGTCGCCCAATCATATGCATCAATTGCGTCATCTTTGATATACATGCAGCCCTGGACAGAACCGAATGAAAGCTCGATCATTCGATCCTATCAACGGATACGCTTCCCACATCAGTGGCCTCATGAACTTCAGGACTGGATCAGTCGTCCAGTACTTGAATCTCGGATTGACTATCGCAGGAGATTCTGAGGTGCCCGGTACAGCGGTGTGAAGAGAACGGCGCTCATCTCAGCACAAACGAGCATTGAAAACGGAGCGAAAACTCTTCTAATTGCTTTCCTCACGCACGGTTCCGCTGTTCAAAGTATAGTATGAGTACTTCCGCCACCATTACCGGTATCCAATACATGAAGTAGTTTTGGAGCGCCCTCTGAGAGAACCACATCGTCACAGCTGGAAAGATCCAAATCAAGTGCTTCAACTTGTCAAAGTATACAAAGTAGTTGGCGACCAGTGTCAGGAAGATTGCGGCTGTGGTTCCCAAGTAGAACATTGGCGGGAGAGCTGCGATCCCTGCCTGTGTTAACATTGACAGCCCTTGGCTGAGAATTACTAGCCCACTGGAGGCCGGTGTCAGTATACCTGAAAACCATGCGCCTGGATCCTTAGCGATAAAGAGAAGATTCGGCACGACGAAGCTGATCGCGGTTGCTCCAACAAACTTGAGCACGTTTGAAGTTCTCACTATCAGGCTCCCCTTCTTGAGGTTGAACATCCATATGAGTGTGAATGGGGCGACGATCCAAGGTTGCTGCTTCATGGCGCACGCGACTCCATAGAAGATGCCGCCTCGAAATGGATCATCCATAGAGAAAGCGGCCAACACCATAGGCAACACCCATAAGAAGTCTGTGACCGACCCAGCATTGAAGTCAATTGCGAGGTCTGCGCTGACAAAGATAGGCAATAGTACAATCGGTCTCAGTTCCCTAGGCGCCTTGTAGTAGAGAGTGACCGCCGTAGCTATTTCGAACAGGAAAAGAACCCATCTCATGTCCTTAAGTCCGACTGCAACGAACGGGACGAAAGTAAGGAAGTGGAGTGCCGGATAGGCCAGGTTCGTCGATATGTCCCCTGAGGGTGTTAGTGTTATGTAGAGTGGGTTAACCTCGAATTTGTGTAAGGCATCTTGGAGGTCGAGTGGATAAGGGTTTAGTCCTTTCTCGACGAGGATATCGGCGGCGTAGTGAGTGAACGCCAATGAGTCGGTTCTGTACGCGCCTTTGTACTGGATCTGAAATAGGACATAAGCGCTGATAAGCATAACAGCCAAAAGCGATACTGGGATAAAATCTCTCAGCTTTTCAGCATATGTCAGGCCAGAAAACGCCAAGGCTAGCGCTGTAAAGGAGATTGCGTATATTACAAGACAGTATATGACTACTTCCGGATTCGACTCGATTTGTCCGCGCACCCAGGTTTGGAACCCCTCGTAAAGGCAAAAACTACCTGTTGAAAGGTATCCAATTCTGAGAATTGCTTCCTCACTTGTCGAGGAAGCCGCACTGCCTTTGACAGTCAGGATCAAACCCTCCCTGCAGGGATTCTTCTTTTGGCAAGATCCAATCCCACGAGCAGTAACAAGACTGCCAGAGTAGCAGCTGATACATAGTAGACACTGAAATCAATGGGCTTGTGGTACAGCTTGATTTCTCTGGCCCCCGCCGCGATCCTCATTGTCATGAAGCCTTCTGAGTCAGCGGTAACATCGAGAGGAGCACCACCTGAGATCGCACGCCAAGTGGGGAAGTAAGCCTCCTTGATAATCAGCGCGGAATTGCCTCGAACATCAAGTTTCAACGTAAGCACATCTGGGCCATCACGACTCAAGACGACTTTTCCCGCATCCGGAGGAATCAACTCGACCATCTCTATCAGTTCAGACGATCGGTACACCGTGATTGTGCTTTCTTGGTATGGGAATTGCGCGTCCAATTCAAAGTAGGATCCGTTGAAAAGGTTCAATCTTATGTCTTCGGCAACCTCCCCGACCATGACCCACTTGATTGCGAACAGCTTTGACTTGAGCATCAGGTCCTTCCAAATCTTTGTTCTGTTTGGAGATTCAGGGTCTACTGGTCCTGCGGATTCAAGATCTAAGATTCTATAGTCATCTATCTCTAGCAGGGGCCTCAGCAGTTTGTCCTGCGGGTACCAGCCGTCGACCAACGGTTTGTTGGTGTAGTATGGAAGCACGTATATCCACAGCGGGCATCTGACCGCGAGAATCCTAGCGTAGGTAGGATCGGACTTGAAATAGGTAATCAGTCCTGCCGGAATATCTCTGTTTGCAGCAGGGTATGGTAGAAATTCACTTATGTTCTGAGTCGTCGCATACCAGACCTTCACGCAACCGCCAGACAGGATGATTCCTATTAGGACGACAGGGACCAACCAATATCTCCTAATGAGGAAGCGAGTTCTTCTCACAAACAGTTGTTCCAGCCCTATTGCGGAAAGGATGCTCATTGGTATGCTCAAGTAAAGCCAAAACCGGTGGACGTCAAGGGCCCGCCAGATCAATGAGAGCGGCGGTAAAACTACAAGCGGTATCGCGAAGCTTCCGAGACTAAGCCAAAAAAATGCTGCAAACGACATCCACACGAAATGCATTTTCAAACCTTGGCCTG
>JAUQYT010000318.1 GCA_030587605.1 Candidatus Njordarchaeum guaymasense | reverse complement strand
TTCGGATTTCTTATCAGGAGTAATATCGTTTGGTCGCCTCGCTTCTACGTACTCGCTTTTGCCCGCAAATACCACCCACAAAACGTCAGCATTCTCGAATTCTCGGCGAAATACAAGAAATTCGTCGTCGAAATTGGGACACCGATGTGGATCGGGGAGTTCAGCGCGTTTGTGAAGGACAGTAGTCATCTAGAGTGGCTCCAAGACGCCGTAGCCTTGTTCAAGAAGTACCAGGTCGGCTGGGCTTGGTGGGCGTTTGACGGGAGGGTGGAATTCACAAGAATGCCAAGTCCTCTTCTCGTCCTAGCCACATCAATTTCAAGCTGATGTGGTCAGGCATTAGCGAACTCCTTGGAAATCTTTCGAGGCAACGCTCGTTGAAGAAATTTCTCAACGCGAGATATACTGGGACGTACATAGAATGGATGACGAAAGATACAGCGATAACTTCATCGTTTCGGTGAACAGAATTCTCGTGCTATTCAGACATTTCCTACATTTTATTCGGGATAGAACAAATCTCCTCGCGAGCGTTTTCGTCCACGCTTACCTTAAGCCCAAAAGGAAATTGAAACCTCAGGAGATGAGAATAAAGCAGTCTGCCAAGAGCTATCACGTAGGTCTGAACCACGCCGTTGCGCATTTGGTCATGAAAAAGAAAGGGTTGGATGAGATCTACTCATTCGACAGAGACTTTGATCAGTTCAAGGACATGAAACGAGTCAGCAGGTAATCGCACTCCCTAGATCGCACTGTGAAAAACAAGGAATGCGCAGAGTGAGGTAGCGTTCCAAGCGAAGCCATGTCTCCTGAAAGCTTCTGGTACAAAGAAAAAGGATACTCTGGACACAGATGTCAACTCACTGCTTGCTCCAAGCTGAACCGCGTGTCAAACGTGTCTGTTTTCTCGGCGACTAGCCCATCATTACATGAGCCCGCGCGTGACGTGTTAGGCGGCTGGGCACTTTCAGGTGCAGGTCTCCACGGGCGACAACCGAGGAAAGAACCGTCCCGAAGTACCCCAGCCAAGTTTCATGTAGAGTTCTCTGGATGTAATAAGCTCAACACTGCTTAGGTGAGTATCATCGAAATGTAACGTGTCGAATTTCCTGTCCGGATCACGGTAACAATCCAGAGTGTTCTAGATAGCTCAGAGGCACTAATCGAATTATCACGCTTCCTGACGTGCAAGGCAAGACACAGTTCCGGTTCCTGAAACCGTACGCCTAATACTACCGCGTAAGTGAAATGTTCCGTTTCTGCGCGACCCAGTCGTTAGCGTTCTCGATGAACTTGGACCACAAAGAACCGTAGAGCATTCGCTTGGGTCCTTTACCGGACTCGCTTTCCAGAAAGTCGAAACCTTCGACTCACAAACATCCTCTCCCCTCTCTGTGGAGAAAGAATATCTATCATATCTGTTCAAAGTGGAAATTCCCTATAGGCTTGGGTGAATTCACATGTCAAAGAACTTCCTACAAGCGATAACACTTTTCCTCTCGATCACGCTAGCTGCAATCGGATACTTGGTCGGCCGTGTTGGTGTACACTGGGATAGGAAATGAATCTACTTAGTCGAAGAATCGTTTGACCATGAAGGAAGTCGATCACGAGAGTATTTCTGCCATAGGTTTATGCAGGGTAGGTCTCCCCACAGCTCTATGCCTCGCTGAGGCCGGGTTCATTGTATACGGCATCGAGAAAGACGAAGGTAGACTTGAAGAATTGCGTTCAGGCAAGATGCCATTCCATGAACCAGGAATGCAGGAACTCTTTTCCTTCAGATTCAACAGAACCTTCTTTCCCACTAGAGATGCTGGCGTAATCAAGAAGGCGACCTGCTGACCGTGAACTTGCCCCGGACAATCGGAAGGCTGGTCTTGTCGGATCTGAACGAAGGGGCATCTCGTTATAATCAAGACAACCCTACCGCCCAGATCATCCACGGACGACAACCGTGGAAAGAACTGTCCGGAAGTGCACCAGCCAATCTCTCGTAGCGATCATTGGACCTTACAAGCAAAACGGCGTAGATGACCTGTCGATTCTTAAGCTCTGACTGCTACGGCAGTATTCCTTACTTGTCTGGTTAGGCCGCGGAGAACGCCTCCCGCTGAACGGAGTCCCCCGCACCTACGATTCCTGTAACTTAGCTCGCTTTTCTTCGGTGACATCAACTTCACTCGCAGGGACAGGTATTACTCCATTGGCCAAACCGGCCTCAGCGATTCGACACCCACGGGCGACAACCGGGGAAAGACCGATCAATGAAAGGTCATGTTACAAAGAGAAGGTTAGTAGGTCTTGCCTTACTCCTCGTACTGAGTAGTCTATTCATGATTCCTAGCGTCCAATCGTCAACTCCAATGATCAAAGGGGTGGCGGTGGGTAGTCTGAACGATGCACGAGCGCGACTCGCACAGAGCGCAAAGATTTCGTTTGTGAGATCCGACGTAACTTTTGATTCCACATTTCAAACCATCTATTCGCTTTCCAGCAAGTACGGTTTTAGGTTAATCGGGATCCTCGACTATAGGACTCTCAACCACAACAACAGCTTTACACTCGACGATTGGATACAAGTCGTGACAAAATCCAAGGACACCTATCCGCTGATAGGCATATGGGAGATATGGAACGAACCAACACTCACCAAATACCAACTCGGGTACATGGACGGAAAACCTCAGCATTACTTCGATCTACTCAAGACTGCCTACTCGGTTCTCAAGTCAGCAAACTCGCAGAACACAGTCTTGGGGCTAGGTGGAGCACAACTTGGAATCGCGCAAGACTACAGTTTTGCCCAATCAGTCTTCTCATTAGGAGCAGCCACGTATATGGACGCGATATCTGTGCACGCTTACCCGTACAAACTAAACATAGGGCAGTCTTGGGACTATTACAAACAGCAATGGACCGAAGAGCTTTCAAAATACAGACAGTTTCACAAGCCGATCTGGATCACTGAAACAGGGATTCAGTCCAGTCAGTTAAGCGAAAGAGACCAAGCAAACTACCTGAAGAACAGTCATTCATTTTTTGAACAGCAAGCAATGGTTACCTACGTGTGGTTCCAGCTGATCGACTATTACGGTTCAGACGGAACCCTCAGGAGATGGGGTTTGCTGAAGGCTGACCAGACCATTAAGCTCGCCTATGATACCTACAAGCGGCTGCAATGATTTGAAGGCGTTTGCCTGAATCCGCCGTGTAAATCCCTGATCGCTCTCATCAGCAATCATCGACGTGCCGTGCTGAAAGGTTTTTCTCTTCTGGCCAAGAGTAGCGAATCAAAAGCTGACCACAAATGCGAGTCGCTCTCGTTTGTCCCAGATATCGCCCTTTCTTCGGCGGCGTTGAAACACACGTCGAGCTTCTGGCGAATGCTCTTGTACGTTGTTCTACTGAGGTTGAAGTCCTGACAACAGACCACAGCAGATTACTCCCTAAGAACGAGGTGATTAATGGTATTCCAGTGAGACGTTTCCCTGCAATCGCGATGTCAGATGCGTACTGTATTTCGTTTTATCTCCTGAGGCATCTATTTTGTCTGCATGACGTCGATGTCGTGCATGCACACAATTATGGAGCTCTTCCAGTGTTCTTTGCAGCACTAGCGAAATCCGTGAGGAAATTTCCTCTAATCATAACGCCGCATTTCCATCCTGTTGCCAGTACTCCACTTAGAAACGCTTTGAGAAGACTGTACTTCCCTGCGGGTGATTTCTCCTTATCTGGCGCTGACGCCGTGATTGCCCTCACAAACATAGAAAGAGACATGCTGCTCAGAACTTTCAATCTCTCACAGAGCAAAGTGATCGTTATTCCGAACGGTATCCTCGTTCCACCGATGCAACCAACAGAGCCTCGAAACAATTTCTTACTAGTTGTGTCGAGACTCGAGAAGTACAAGGGGTTAGAAGTGCTATTTGCCCTGAACTCGAAGATAAGAACTCATTTGCGAGACGCAAAGATACTCGTCGTAGGCGAGGGCGCCGCCCGCGCTGAGCTAGACAAAATGAGTAGAAGCGCTGAGGGTGTTAAACTACTCGGAAACCTCAGCGAAGAAGAACTCCATCATTACTATCGTAAAGCCGCTGCGCTCTTGTCCGTCTCAAGCTACGAAGCTTTCGGTATGTCCATCCTAGAGGCAATGGCCCATGGCTGTCCTGTGATTGCGGCCGCTGTTGGAGCAATTCCTGAGATAATCACAGATGAGAAAACTGGAATCTTGGTAAAGTACCCTGTCGACATCAATGAGTTAGCTGAAGCGACTCTACGCATCATGACTGATAATAGTCTCGCGAATCATATCAGGACAAACGCCTATCAACTTGTTAAGAGCAAATATTCCATGGACGCTATCTTACCGCGAATTCTTGCGGCTTATGATGAGGTATCGAATTATCGGTGAAACATAGCAAGACTCTGCGCAAAGTCGCGATTGCGACAAAAGACTTTCACGGCAGACGTTCGGTTAGCATCCACAGCAATTTTGTGTTGAGTCTTCTCCAATCGTTAGAATTCTCTCCTGCTATCATCTCGACTGGCAAGCTCGAAGCTCCATCACAGACTCGAAAGAAACCAATTGGTCAGGCCGTCAGAGGGCTCGCCGCTCCGGTCGCTTATGGCGTCAGTGAGCGATCCGCCCTTAGAGACATTCTGAGGGTTCTTGACAGCTTTCGACTGTTGGGTGTCGCTTCTAAGACTCTGCAGAGCGCATCTTTAGTCCATTGGTTCGAGCACTACGGCGCGATCCATCGAGTGCTACAGATGATGTATCCAAGAACGACGAATTGCATAACACTGTTCTCCTATCTCAAAAGGTACGCAGCTTATGATGCTCTCCTAAAACTAAGCTTACGAGGGTTTAATAGAATTGTCACTACGACGAAAGAGTTTCGTAGAATCCTTGCGAGTCTTGGAATCGACTCACGGAGAATTACGGTAATACCTCTCGGGGTAGATACAAGCTACTTCCGTCCGCCTCCGGACAAGAGCGTGCAGAAAAGCATGCTAGGATTGGGGCAGGATGCTCGCGTGATCACCTACTTTGCTCAAATAACTCCTTCAATCGAGAACGACTTCAGAGGAATGCTGGAAATAGCTCTAGGAGCCCATTCGGTTGATAATAATTTGAAATTCCTCTTTTGCTTCAAGAACCTGCCGGCAGATGTTGCACGTTTAGAGATACCAGGCGTGAAGTTCTTTGGGCGAGTCGACGTACGGTCCATCCTTTGGGCAACAGACCTGTTAGCTCTTCCATTTACTGCGAGCACTCCCTATGCGGTTCAGCCCCTCACAGCTGTCGAAGCGCTGGCATGCGGAGTCCCCCTCATTGCTCTTCGCCATCCAGCGCTTGAAGAGCTAGTTGTGGACGGCGTAAATGGAGTTCTCGTATCAGAATTTCAAGAACTGCACGGTCGACTGGTAGGAATTGTGAATCAGAGCTCGACGCTCAGTACGATGAGTATAGAAGCAAGACAAACAGCTAGCGAGAAGTTTGATATCAAGAGCGTCGCTCAGTCCTATCTTAACCTTTGGCTCGAGACTTAGTGGTAGCTAGTTCGGACTGGCTGTGCAATTCGAGCCAACGCGCTTTCTTGCAACTATGCATAGGTCCTCCCCCAATCTCTCCGAGAAACTTAGGCCAATCCAGAACAGTATGGTGGCACCCACTTTGAACATTAAGTGTTGAACTACTGTCGGAAAGTAACTCAGGTAGGGGGAGTCCCACAGACCCGTGTAGAAAGTATATGTCACCTGCAGTCCCTCTGTGGATAACAAGTCGGTCCATTTGTTTTTCAGCAGCATTGAGACATGGGTGGGATCTCTAAAACCAAACCACCTGCTTGCCTTGATTCCTCGTCCCAAGGACATCGGATTTGGCGTCATGATGGCAAGGATTCCACCATCTGCCAGTATCCGCGCGATGTCAGCTATTGCTTTCCTCGGATCATACAGATGCTCGAGGACGTCAAAGCATGTGACCGTGTCGAAGGAACCAAATCTAAAGGGCAGATGAGAAGCGTCTGCTCTGAG